>JAOTUP010000077.1 GCA_029863825.1 Acidobacteriota bacterium
AAAGGGGCTTCTTTAGTACCATTTCACCGACCCGGCAACGCTGTCGGGGGGCGGAGGCAGGGTGACGGTTCCTCACGGTCGATCGGCAGATAGCGAGCAAGACAGCCAGGCGGCAGTGCCGCGGTCGGTTCTCCTCGTCGGCAATCCGAACGTCGGCAAGAGCGTTCTCTTCAGCAATCTCACCGATCGGTACGTCACGGTGTCGAACTTTCCCGGCACCACAGTCGACATCGTGCGTGCAAAGGCTCGCGGCGGTCGAGACGATCTCGAGATCGTCGATTCTCCAGGCGTAAACGATCTGGCGCCACGGTCCGAGGACGCCCGCGTCACGCGCCAGTTGCTCGACGACATGCCGCAGGCGACGGTGGTCCAGGTGGTCGACGCCAAGAACCTGCGGCGAGCTCTGCTGCTGACCCTGCAGCTGGCGGATCTCGAGCGGCCGATGGTCCTGGTCCTCAACATGGCGGACGAGCTCGAGCAACGGGGCGGGCACATCGACGAGCAGCGGTTACAGGAGATTCTGGGAATCCCGGTGGTCTCGGCCGTGGCGGTCGCCAATCGCGGCACCGACGAGCTTCTGGCAGCGCTCGATCGTGCCGCGGTGCCGCGCCTCAATGGCGCCGCCGTCGGCGTGTTTGCCGATGAGTACGAGCGCAACAAGGCCTTGCTGGCGCGGGTCAATCAGGTTCTCGAAGAAACCTATTCGATGGTCCAACCTCAGCGCGCCTCGCTCGGCGTGCGACTCGGCTTTTGGGCGATGCATCCGGTCAAAGGGCTGTTCTTTCTGTTGGCGTCCCTGGCCGTGGTGTTTTGGTTCGTCGGCCTGCTCGGAGCGGGAACGCTCGTCGACCTCCTCGAGGTGGGTCTTTTCGAGCAACGACTCAACCCGATGGCCATTCGAGCGGTCGACGCCGTCATGCCGTTCCCGCATCAGCACGCGAAGGGCGTAGTCGCGGCGACGATCGGTGTGCCGGTCAGTCCGGTGCACGAGATTCACCTGGCGACGCTCGAGCGTACGGTGGCGGGAACCGACTACACGCTCAGCGGCGAGTTGTCTGGCGCCTCTGTCGTCTTTCAATTCGTCCACGACCTCCTGGTCGGGAAGTTCGGGGCCGTGACGATGGCCTTGAGCTATGCCTTCGCCATCGTGCTGCCCATCGTGACGACGTTCTTCCTGCTCTTCAGCCTGCTGGAGGACTCCGGGTATCTGCCGCGGATGGCGATCATGGTCAACAAGCTGTTCCGCATCATGGGTCTCAACGGCAAGGCGGTCCTGCCGATGATCCTCGGGCTCGGCTGCGACACGATGGCGACGATGACGACGCGGATTCTGGAGACGCGCAAGGAGCGGCTCGTTACCACCATGCTCCTGGCGCTCGCGGTTCCGTGTTCAGCGCAGCTTGGCGTGTTGCTGGCGATGATGGCCAGTTTGTCGATCGGCGGTGCGGTGTTTTGGGTCGTGCTGATGGGAAGTGTCCTGCTGGTGGTCGGCTGGTTGACCTCCCGGGTGTTCGAGGGCGAGGTGAGCGAGTTCATTCTCGAGATCCCGCCGATGCGTCGGCCACAATTCACCAACGTCTGGATCAAGACGGTCAGCCGGGTGAACTGGTACCTGAAAGAAGTGATCCCTCTGTTCGTCGTCGGTACGGGTGTCCTCTTCGTCTTCGATCGGTTCGGGCTGCTGGATCGTCTGGCGCGGCTCGGCGAACCGCTCGTCACCGGCTGGCTGGGGCTGCCGGCAGAGATGGCCAACGCGTTTCTCGTCGGATTCATGAGGCGAGACTTCGGCGCCATCTACATTCTCGACGCCGCGACCGGCCCGGAATCGATACTTTCGAGCCACCAGATTCTCGTCTCCATGGTGACGATCACTCTCTTCATGCCCTGCTTCGCAAACTTTCTGATGATTGCAAAGGAACACGGCCAACGCGTCGCATGGTCGATGCTGGGCTTCATCTTCCCGTTTGCCTTTCTGGTGGGCGGATTGGTGCATCATCTCGGACGATGGCTGAGCAATTTGTAGTCTGTTCCCTGTGCGGGTTCGAATTCGAGCGTGGCGACACGTTGTGTCAACACGGGTGCCCGATGCGGACCTTCTGCAATCTCATCCGTTGTCCGAGCTGCGACTACGAGTTTCCGGAGAGGCCGAAGGCGATCTCCTGGCTCGGGCGTCTCATGCGGCGGGAGCCGCCGGTCGGCGAGCAGTGTGAGCGTCTCCGAACGGTGAGCGAGCTGGCGCCGGGAGAGACCTCCGAGATCGTTTCTCTCGGCACGCACGCTGCGCGACGCGGCACGCTGTCGGCTTTCGGGCTGGTCCCGGGCTCGGAAGTCACGGTGGTTCAGCAGCGTCCCGCCTGTGTGGTGAAGATCGGCGAAACCGAGCTCGCCCTCGACCGTGAGATCGCCCAGGAGATTCTGGTGCTGGGTGCGGAAGCGCACCATACCTAGGTTGCGCTGTTGCTTCTTCTGGGGGGCGGGGTGCGGAAGGCAGGGGCGTGGCGCCCGGCGCGTGTCAGCGCTGGCGAGGCGCTAGCGGGCGCGGCTGCGGGCGAGAAACCTGCGGACGTGTCGAATCGCTGCGAAGCCGCGGTCGAGCTCCGACGTCGACCTTCCGGAGAGGTGTTCGAGGCAGTACCATGTACCGGTCTCGGAGTTCTTGAGGGCAGCGGGTCGACGACACCGACGGCCGTCGACAATAGCGGCGCACCAGCGAATCGAGGTTCTTGTGCCTGGCTTCAGAGAGCGGCGGTCGACTTTTTCTCGTCGCTCTGCGAGCGTGCGGCGGTCGCTGCCGCACCGTCGATTGTGTGCCGCCGGTTGGTCCCGGCCCCGACGATCGAACTGCCAGCCTCGACGCCGCTCTCTGGCCCGGCGATCGGTGCACCACCGACGATCCTGATCGGGACGAGCGCTGGTGTCGATGGTGAGCATGTGTCGATGGTGAGCGAGAATCAGAGTCGCCAGTTGGGGTCCGGGAGCCTTTTCATGCACCTCAGGACAACAAGAACACATGGTACGGTCAGAGGTCGCCGGATGGAATTTCCAATGGCCTTACAAAGTCGTCGAAGTCGAGGACGGAGCGGAGAAGACTGTGGATGACGGATTCCCAGGGCGGGAGTATGTTGACGCACTGCGCGACGATCGGTCACGTGGGGCCAGCGAGCTGGCGCGTCAGGCATTGTCGGATCTGATGCAAGTTGCGGGTCGCCATCCCGCGACCCAAGCCGACCAGCTGAAATCCGATCTCCTCGCCATCGCCGACGCGCTGTGTCGGGCGCGGTCGAGCATGGCTCCGGTTCAGAACCTCGTAGGAGAGTGGCGACGGACGGTGCTGGCGCTGGACGCCGACAACATAGAGCTGCTGCGGCGGGCGGCGATTCATCGTGCCGAAGATCTGGCCGCCGCTTCACTCGCCGCCGTGGAGACGATCGGCGCCCTCGCGTCGGAGCTCATCCCTCCACGCAGCTGTATCGTGACGCACAGTCTGAGCTCGACCGTGATTGAGGTTTTTCGTCACCTTTCCGAACATTCAGTGCGGGTCATCGTGAGCGAGTCTCGACCTCTGTACGAGGGGCACAGGCTGGCCGCGGAGCTGGCGCAGCTCGGGATACGCACACAGCTCGTCACCGACGCGCAGCTCGGGCACTTCGCAGCCACCGCCGACATTGCTCTCGTCGGGGCCGACGCCATTCTTCGGGACGGCTCGGTGGTCAACAAGGCGGGTACTCTCCTTCTCGCTTTGGCCGCTCGTGAGGCTGCAGTACCGTTCTGGGTCTGCGCCGAGAGCTTCAAGCGCAGCGCTCTCGATCCGGGTGAATTCCCGCTGGCCGAAATGAGTGGTGATGAGCTCGGTGCTCCTGGTTTCGGTGGTGTCCGAGTTCGCAATGTCTACTTCGACGTCACGCCGCCGCACCTCGTCGGTCGCTGGCTGAACGAGTCGTCGATCGCGGAGGAAGAGCCGAGCTCGGGAAAAGAATCGAAACCGTGTTGAGGACAACGGACGGAAGCCGGAGGTCGGCCGTCGAAGTCGTTGACTTGGTCGCCGTTGGATGCGCTCGCTTCCAAGGCGCGCGTCGGCCATGCCGCCTTGCCGGCCGCGTCGTTTTTGAGGCATCCTTGGCAGGATGACGAACTCCGGAGGAAGTCAGATCGACATCGCCGACGCAGTCATGGCGGGCGTCAGCAGCGTCTTCGAGTCGCTCGGGCGAGCGCTCATCTGCCTCAGCACCCACTTTCAAGTCGTCCACACCTCAGATGGTGTCGATCGTCTGTTCGGGCAAGGAGCTGGCAAAGAGATGCTGGGCAAACAGGCGCAAGAGGTGCTCGGCGACGAGCTGTTCGGAACCGGCGGTAGCATGCGCAAGGCTCTGGCAGCCGGAGAGCGAAGGGAGGGCTGGGGAGCAACGGTCCGGGTGGGGCAGGCGAAGCCGAGACTGGTGTCGATCAGCGGAGCACCGATGCGCCACCCGCCGGGGACTCCGTGCGATCCGCGGGTCGCCTACGTCATCGTCGTGAGATCGGGTGAGTCGGAGCGGGGCAGTGGCGATGCGCAGCCGACGATTTTCTCCGGCATGGTGGCGCGGTCGCCGTCGATGCTGAAGATCTTTCGTTTGATCCAGCACCTCGAGGAGAGCGACGCCACCGTCTTGCTGACCGGAGAGAGCGGCACCGGCAAGGAGTTGGTGGCGCGAGCCATCCACGTTCACTCGCATCGGCGAAACAAGCCCTTCGTCGCGGTCAATTGCGGCGCCTTGCCGGGCGAGTTGCTGGAGAGTGAGCTCTTCGGTCACGTTCGCGGAGCCTTCACCGGCGCGATCCGGGATCGCGAGGGTCGCTTCGAGGCCGCCGCCGGGGGCACGTTGTTTCTCGACGAGGTCGGTGATCTGCCGCTGGCGCTGCAGGTGAAGCTGCTCAGGGTTCTCCAGGAGAAGACATTCGAGCGCGTCGGCGAGACGGAGCCTCGAAGCAGCGAAGCTCGCGTGGTAGCGGCAACGAACCGTCATCTCAAAGAAGCTGTCGCCGCCGGCGACTTCAGAGACGATTTGTACTATCGGCTGCGAGTGGTGCCGATCGAAGTGCCGCCGCTGCGGGAGCGGGTAGAGGACATCGCGCCGCTGACCAGTCATCTCCTGGCACGTGTCAATGCCCGGCACAACCGTAATCTCAGGCTCTCGCCCGATGCGATGCGCCTGCTGTGGCACCATGACTGGCCGGGCAATGTTCGCGAGCTCGAAAACACGCTGGAGTACGCCGTTGCCCTGACTCAGGGTCAGACCATTCTTCCAACCTGTCTGCCGGAAGAGCTGGGAGGTGGCCAGGCTGCCCAGCCGACGGTTGCCGCATCCGGTGCCGGGACAGGTGCGGAGCAGTCGGCGCCCGGGGCGGATTCAGCCGAGCGGCAGGATGAGCGGGAAGAGGTCCTGGCTGCACTCGAGAAGAGCCACTGGCGCCGTGGCCAGGCAGCGAGCGAACTGGGCATCAGTCGGACAACGCTGTGGCGACGGATGCGAGAGCTGGGACTCTCGAACTGATCGCCTCGAACTGAAACAGAGCGTTTCATTTCGGGACAGGATGTTGCAACATTGCGTTGCAACGCCGGCCCTCCCCGGCACCCTCTATCCGTCGTAAATCATTGCTAGAGAAGGGATTCCTCTCGTTGGCACGATGCCTGCTCATATGAAGGGTGGTCGGCTGGGACCGACGTGAAAGGAAGGGAGAGAACACAATGAAAAACCTGGTCATTCTCGGAGCTGGTACCGCCGGCACGATGGTCGCGAATCACATGCGGAAGAAGCTGCCCAAGGACTGGTCGACGACCGTCGTCGATCCGTCGCCGACGCATCTCTACCAACCAGGACTTCTTTTTCTTCCCTTCGGAGCGCGAGACGAAGAGAAGATGCAGCGGCCGCGCGGCAAAACGCTGCTCAGAGGGGTCAACTGGCTGCAACAAGAGGTGCAGCTGGTGGACTCTGACGAGAAGGAGGTCGTGCTGGCCAACGAGGAACGTCTTGCCTACGATCTGCTGGTCATCGCTAGTGGCTCGCACACCCGCCCGGACGAGACACCTGGCATGCTCGGAGACCACTGGCGCGACTCGGTCCACGAGTTCTACACGCTGGAAGGTGCCCAGCATCTACGTCGGGCGATGGCTGATTTCGACGGTGGCAGGCTGCTGGTCAACATCGTCGAAATGCCGATCAAGTGTCCCGTGGCCCCGCTCGAGTGGCTATTTCTCGCGGACGACTTCTTCAAGAAGCGAGGTATCCGCGATCGCGTCGAGTTGGTCTATGCGACACCCCTGGACGGTGCGTTCACCAAGCCGGTCTGTTCCGATGTGCTGAACTACATGCTCGACGAGAAGGGCATCAGCCTCGAGACCGAGTTCAATGCCGGCGAAGTCGACGGCGACGGTCGCACGCTTCGCTCCTACGACGAGCGTGAGATTCCCTACGATCTACTGGTCTCGATCCCGACCCACATGGGCGCCGAATTCGTTTCGGCATCCGGTCTGGGTGACGACCTGGCGTTCGTCCCAACCGACCATCACACGATGCAGGCGGTAGGTCACGACAATATCTTCGTCCTTGGAGACGCATCCAACGTCCCCACCTCCAAGGCGGGTTCAGTGGCGCACTTTCAGGCCGACGTTGTGGCCGAGAACCTGATGCGCACGATTGAAGGCAGGAGTCTAGAGAGGGGCTCGGACGGTCATGCCAACTGCTTCATCGAGAGTGGAGACGGCAAGGCCCTGCTGATCGACTTCAATTACTACGTGGAACCGCTGCCGGGTCACTACCCACTGCCCGGAGTCGGGCCGTTCACTTTGCTGAGCGAGAGTCGCCGCAATCACTGGGGCAAGCTCGCGTTCAGATGGGCGTATTGGAACACTCTGCTTCCGGCGCGGCCGATGCCGGTGTCGAACCGTATGTCGATGGTCGGCAAAAGAAGTGTGAAGCTCGAGGATCAAAAGAAACCAATCGAAGATTCGAAACGTCAGGCCGCCTAGGCGGACCATGGCAAGGAGGGAAAGAAACATGACGACAATGACAGACACTGTTCCCGAGGTCGAGACCAACGAGGAAGGGTTCCTGGTCAATAGCGATCAATGGACTCCGGAGCTTGCCGAAGCGCTGGCCGCGGACGCGGGCATTGGTCCCCTGACCGAGAAGCACTGGCAGGTGATCACGTTCTGTCGCGAGGACGCCGCTCAGCAGGGGACGCCTCCGGGTCTCCGCAGAATCTCGAAGCTTTCCGGTGTCAACATGAAAGAGCTGTATCAGCTTTTCCCCAAGGGTCCCGGCAAGCTTGCGGCCAAGGTCTCCGGACTGCCGAAGCCCCAGGGCTGCATCTGATCGCAAAAAGGAGAATGAGATGACAACTGCTGTTTTAGACAAGCCGACTGCAACGACGGTAGACCGACCCGTTGCGGTGCCGGAGCGGAAACCGATCGAGAAAGTGTCGATCATCTGCTCGAAGGGAACGCTCGACATGGCGTATCCCGGCCTGATCATGGCCAACGCCGCGCGCATGAGCGGCATCGACGCGACCCTCTTCTTCACCTTCTGGGG
>JAOTUP010000079.1 GCA_029863825.1 Acidobacteriota bacterium
CCCCGATCGGCAATCATCTGCTCCGCGTAACTGCCATCCTTCCACTGCCGGATCAGTTCGCCCGTCTCACCCTTGTACACCTGGATACGCGTATCGTCGAAATCTCCGAGCGCTGGATATCCGTACACCACAACCATTCGACGCGTGGCGCCGAGGAAGTCCCCATGAATCCTCCTCGTGCGGCGCATCCAGAGTCGTTCCCCGGTGTCGAGGTCATGTGCGATGAGCATGCGTTTCCCGGTTGTGTCGGAAAGCGTGAAGACCCGGTTTCTGTCGATGACGAGTCGATCCGGCCAGGTCCGTGGTTCCGAGTCCTGCCAGAGCAGCGCGCCGGTCGCCGCCTCGTACGTGCGAACGACCATGTTGGGCATGGTCAGGCCGGTCGGCAGTCCCCGCCGCCAGTCCGTGACTGTAACCGCCACGCGGCCCCGTCCAACCGCAATCTCGTACCCCTGATCAGGACCTCCTCCCAGATTGAAGTAATCTTCCCAGAGCGTCGCCCCGCTCCGCGGCTCCAGCGCCAAGAGCATCATCTCGGTCCATACGGGATCGACGGCCGGGTCACTGTTCGGCTCGCGCATCCCGAGAAGAAAAACGCCCTCGTCGCCGGCGTCGACGACGTACACTCGATACTGCAGGCGAGAATCGACCAGATCCCGCCGCCAGATGAGCGCCCCGCTGGCCGCATCACGCGCCGTCACCGAGACCGCGTCACGCGAAGTCCAGCGCGCGGCGACCGTGAACACCCGGCCGCGAGCTGCGGCCACACCGTTTCCGCGGTATTTGAAGCTGTGATACCCGAGACGGTCTCTCACCTCCCAGTCGCGCTCGCCCGTATTCAGATCGTAGGCACGCAGGACGGGATACGGTCTGCCCTTCTCTGTCCCATTGGTCGTGTAGGTGAAAACACGATTCCCGAGCGCGACGGGCTCGGGGCACGACACCGATCCACTGGCCCTCTGCTCCCACAGCAGATCGCCGCTGGCGCCCTGGCCCGGCGAGCAGAGAGCCACGGAAAGCGCCAGAACCAGCGCGACAGATGTGATAATCGGTGGGATAGACCTTGTCGAGATGGTCTCCTCCGTCAGCCTGGATACACCATCATAATAGGCCAGGGACCGGTCTCGTCTAGCGCTGCTTAGCGACCGGGTTACCGCCGGGATTCAGCTCGATGCGGTAGCCTTTCCTGAAGGTACGGCCTTCGACGGTGAGTTTTCGATAGAGCTCGCAGCCCGTCAGACTTCCGTCGGGGTGGAAGTAGACGCCCACGCTCTCGCCGATCAGGTCGGCCAAAAAGGTCGCACGGCGGCAAGGGACGCCCTGAATCTCCGCCGAAGCCGCCAGCCAGCACAGCCGCAGGCGGCCGTTGGGATGAAACGAGGTCATATAACCGTGGCCCTTGCCCCGGCACATGTGCCCCTCTACCTTGGTGTCCCGGCCGAGAAAGCAGTAGTTGATCTTTCCCCCGTCGTCGAAGTGAATCCTGGTTCCCCCGGGCAGAAGGTGTCCGGCCACTTCGGCGGCCTCGTCGAGGAAGCAGGATTGCAGCCGAGCGTCGGCGTCGGTCCACGCGTATCGGATGCACGACAATCCCCCGATCGTTTCTCGCGAGTCCAGCTTGCGCCGTGTGCCGGTATCTCCGACGGCCGCCACGGCGGGCAGCGCCAGTGCTCCGGTCAGGATAATTAGAACGGCTCGCGCAACGTCTCCCGCTATTTGTACCTGTCCCTCTTTTCTGTCCCTTTTTTCTCTCTGTTGAGATTCTCGGACTGCGGGAGATTCTGACCCGGCAGTGCGGCGGCTGATGCGCGAGGCCTGTATGCGCCTTGCTAGCCGGTCGGTTGATACCGCCGGTAGGCATACAGCATCACGCTGTTGATCACCAGGGCACCCAGGGTGACGGGCGCGATGATGCTCCAGGCGCTGGATCCGCCGAAGTAGAAACTCCAGACTACCTTCAGCAGAGCGCCCCCGTTGATCACCACCAACCCGACGATCCATGAGCGCCGCCAGAACGCCAGCGCCAGCGCGACGAACCAGACGGGCACGAGCGTCGTCATCGCCACTTTGCTGAACGTCCAGGTCCCGGTTATGTACTGGCGCTCCATCGCCAGGAACTCCTCTGCGCGTGCATCGGTCGTCTCCGGCGCCGGAAACCAGAACATGCTCGACAGGACTCCGACGATCGTCAGCGCGACACCCCAGCCGCTTTTCTTGTAGGCGAAATAACAGTACGGCAAAACGAAGACCGGTCTGATGTACCAGCTAAGCGGGTTGTGGTGGCGGGCCCACGCCCAGCTCAAGAAATCCACAAGTACGTCCATCACTCACCTCCTGTCCCAAAAGGTGCCTGTCCCGTTCTTCTCTATCCGGCGATACTGCGCAGCGGGTCAGCGTAGCGCGGATCATCTCTCAGCGTGTCAAATCCGGGACTGATGGCGCCGCCGATCTCGGCCTGGAAAGAGTGCATCTTGCAAAAGAGTAAACACGGACCGCTACAAATCGAAGCCGGAGAAAGAATGGCCCGACGTCTCCCGCTATTTGTACCTGTCCCTCTTTTCCCCTCTTTTTTTCTCGGCCTTTTTCGTACCCTCAACCCAGCCAAGAACCTCTACCACACGCGACGGACCTCTCTCAGGTCGCATCCAGAGGCCACACTCGCACAGGACCGAACTCGATCATGGCACGAGGGGTTGGGATCGGCTGAACTCGTCCGGCCTTCAATCCCCGACCAACACCTCGGCGAGCCCACCCTTCCACTCCACGCAGCGATAGAAGGCATAGGCGGCCAGGGCGAAGAAAAGCAGGAGACCGGCAGTCATGCTCCAGGCATACCAGGCGGAGAAGTCGAGCGACGGAAGGGTCTCCATTAGAATCCGACTCGTGGTTGCCATCACCACGAATACCAGGATGCCGAGGCGGAAGAGCACGAAGAGCCAGAGTGCCCAGACGAGCACCCAGGCGATGGAGGTCAGGAGCGTCGCCGCCGGGTGCGCGCCGTTGACGGTGATTCCCGGCAGGAAGCCCATGCTGCCGAGAAAGAAGAGCCAAACCGCGTACGCGACCCAGGGCCGGCGGCCGAGCGCGATGAAGCTCAATCCGTAGAGAAACGACATCCCGAGTCCCAGGATCACGTACATGGCAGCGTAGGCCGTGACCGATCCGAACACCTCTGCCAGTGAAGTGATCGGCAGTCCGACGTAGTTGCCGACCGTCTCGTGTCGGTCGCCTACTGCCAACGGCAGGACTGCCAGGAGCCGGCTCGCCGCCCCCGCCGCGCACCCCAGAAGAATGTCACGCCCGATCAGCGGGTCGGCCAGGCGCCCGTCGATGAAACGCGTCCAGCCGATCGGGGCCTGCGGTGCGTGACGCCGCATGAACGGCTCCACGGCGAGGTAGAGCGCCCAGGTGAGAGCCCCGAAAGCCGTGACGAACAACAGCATCTGCATGAAGTTATTGATATCGCTCGGAGAGGCCGTGTGCTCGCCCAGAAGCCAGGTCACGCCCAGTGCGATGGCGACCCCAAAGCCGAGTCTCCGTGCGCCGCGGCTGTCTCCCCTGCCGGAGCGCACGTTGCGCTGAGCGACGTACAGCCCGCCGAAGATCGCCGTCATGAACATCAGCAGTATGCCCACCAGAATGACGATGGTCGCGGCGCCGGCTACCCCGCCTCCCGGGCTCGACGACGCCTCCCTCGTCGCGGGCTCGAGCGGGGCAAACGGTGTGAACATCCTCAGGGACACCGGCCGGCCGCCCAGAGAGGCGACTTCGATTCGCAGAGACGTCCCCGGATCTTCCGGATAGTCGCCCTCCCACGCCGCCCGCTCGTCGGCGAAATTGTCCGGTGTGGCGCGCGGCTCCACCGGCGTGAAGGCGGCCATCTCCAGGCCCATGAGCTCGAAAAGTCGCGACCAGTCGGGTGCCGACCGGCCCGGCGCCTCGCCGTTCAATGTGGCGGTCTCTGCTCCATCGACCGCCGCCGACGGCTGCGCAGTGCCGGTTGCGGCTGGTAGCGCGTCGGTCAGCCCGTCGGGAACGACGTCCAGCCACAGGAGTCGGCCCTGGGTGTCGAGCCGAAGGGAGATCATCCCGGGGGTCGTTCGCGGCGGGTTGGAGAGCGACACCGAAGGAGACGGAGAAATGCCTCCAGTGCGGCTGGGAACGAGCACTCTCGGCGAGCTGCGCCACCAGAAGTGGACCGCCGGCGAGCGTCCTTTGGCAATGACGTCCCAGCGCTCCGCTGCCGCGTTCTCTTCCTCGAGCCAATCGATGTGGTCGAGATCGGTCGCGAACGCCGATGCGGTGTCCGAGTGGTCGGTCGAGTACCCGAGATCGGCAACGACCTCGAGCGCCCGCGCTTCGAGCAGCGGCGGAGATTGATCGAAGGGGACCCACCCGACCAGGCTGCGACGGGCCTGCAGGACTCCGACGGTCACCGCGCACGCGAGCGCGAAGAGCAAGAGCGGCGCCGCTACCTTGAGCGACAGGCTGCCCTCGCCCCCCGCCTCGGCCACCATCTCGGGCGACGGTGTCTCGCCGGCCGCCAGCGCGGCCGCCAGCGGATCGGCGCCCGGCAGTCCGGCCGCCACGGCGAGGGCCGACCGCGGGCGCTTCGCCGGATCCTTTTCCAGACACCGATGAATGACCCGATCGACCGCCGCGTCCAGCCCCGACGTTTTCGTCAGAGAGGTCGTCGACGAGCTCTGGTGCTGACGCGACAGCTCCTCGATGCTGTCGGCCTCGAAGACCCGCGCGCCGGTAAAGAGCTCGTGCAGCACGAGACCGAGCGAGTAGAGGTCACTTCGGGTCGAGACGTCCTTGCCTTCCAGCTGCTCGGGCGCCATGTAGATGGGGGTTCCGGCCCGCACTTCGGCGACGGCGGACAGGCCGAAGTCGGTGAGCTTCACGCGTCCGCGGCCGTCGAGCATGATGTTGGCCGGCTTCAGGTCCCGGTGCAGCACGCCCTCGTCGTGCGCCGCGGCCAGCGCGGCGCACAGCTGGCGAGCAATCTCGACTGCCTTGGCCTCGGGCAAGCGACCGATGCGACGAAGCAGCGAGGCCAGATCCTCGCCGTCGACGTATTTCATCGACACGTAGTGGTGCCCGTCCGTCTCGGCGATATCGAACACCCGACAGACGTTGGGGTGCGAGACCTTGCGCGCCATCCGCACCTCGTCGAACAGGAGCTGCACGTCGTCGGTGTCGGCCGTCAGATTGCTCGGCAGGAACTTCAGCGCCACCTGCTGGCCGAGCTTGAGATCGTCGGCGCGATAGACCTCGCCCATGCCCCCGCGCCCCAGCAGGCCGACGATCCGGTAGCGCCCGGCAACCGTCGTGCCGGGAAGGAAGCGCCCGTGGTGGCCGGAGTCGGATACCGACATCGCGGGCGCGCTGGATGGCGGACCGGCGGAGGCGCGCGTCTCATCAGCTCCCGCACCCGGCGGCTCCACCAGGGTGACGGCCGCGTCGGGAGTCTCACCGTCATCCGGAGCGCCTTGGCTCGGCGTCGAGGTCCGAGCTTCCGCCAGGGAACGGGTACAAAACGGACAGACGACGCTGCCGTCTGGGATGTCTCGCGCGCATTGTGGGCACCGCATGCGCCTCAACTTTCTCACACCGCCGCCCTCTCCGTCGTATGACCTGTCCTCTCTCGCCACGAACGGTTTCGCTTTCGGTGCTCTGACCGTGGCTCACTCGAACGTCGCTGAGCAACTGACTCGAGGCTCAGCTTGCACTGGCTCGAAGTAGGCTTCGCCTCGAGGCGAGGATCGCCTTCGCCCACGGCACAAGCCACTCCGGATTCGGGAGCGGATTGCGAGGTCCCGTGTTCACACAGAATCAACTCGAACCACTCCCGGAGGCTCGGCGATCCTGGTGACCCCCACCGTGGCGCGAGAGGGCGAGAAACTCGAAACAGCCCCAAGCGTCTTTGAGACGCTTCTTTCATCTGGGCTTCGACGATTGAGGCCCTCGAATGGTGTCTGAGTGTCCCTCCTCGAGTCTCCGGAACAGCTCGGCTCAGAAGTCGACTGAGATTCGCGCGTACCAGTGGCCCCCGTTGAAGCCAAACGGAGACGTCAGCGAGCCGGTGACGCCCAAGAACTGTAGAACGGGATCCAGTTCGTCATCCGGCAGCGTATCGAAGACGTTGTCGCCACCGATGGCAAACTCGTAGTTGTCGGCGAAGCTGAACTTGACCTCGATGTCGACGAGAGTCTCCGCGCCGTAGGACGACACGTCGCTGGCGTCGCCGGCACTGAACAGCCCGCCGGTGGATTTCCAGCTGCCATAGTGGTTGGCGCGGATATAGCCAGCGAACATCTTTCCGCTGTCGTAGCTCACGGTCAGATTCGATCGTTGTTCAGGCACCTGGTTCTCCAGGTCGAAGACGCGCGAGGCGTTGATCGTGCCCGCACCAACGTTGGAGACGTTCTGCTCGTTGATGTTTTGACGAAATTCAACCGTGAAGAGGCCCGAGGCCACATCGAAGTACTTGGTGAGCGCCAAGTCGATACCGGTGATGTCTGAATCGTAGGCATTGCTGAAGAAGTTGGCGATGCTCCCCAGCAGCAGGTTGGCGTTGGTCACTCCCGCCGCCGTCAGCACGGGGAGATCCGCTTCCGTGACGATGTTGTTCTGCAGTGCCAGACGGTCGTCGATCGAGATGTCGTAGTAATCCAGCGTGATGCTGGTGGTTGGAGACGGCGAAGCCACCAAGCCGACCGTGAAGCTGGTCGATTCCTCCGGCACCAACGCGACGGAGCCCAACGCGATCGCCACCGGATGATCGACCGGATAGACGCCGCTGGGAATCAGGTTGCCGCTCGCATCGGCGCTAGTGGTGACGTTGAGCGTGTTGACCTGCCCCGGCGTCGGTGCCCGGAAACCGGTGTTGGCGGTTCCCCTCAGGGCGAACTTGTCCGTGACGTCGAAGCGTCCGGAGACCTTCCAGTCGAAGGTCGAGCCAAATACGTCGTAGTCTTCGAAACGCAGGGCCAATCCCCCCGAGAAGCGGTCGCTCAGGTCGGCTTCGAGGTCCAGATAGCCGGCGAGGCTCTCGCTACTGAAGCTACCGGCCGACTCGTTCGGAAAACCCTGGAAGCCATCGGAACCGACGCCGAAGATCGCGGCGGTGGGACCGGCCTCGATCGATGCTGGATCACCGGCGCCGATCTTGTAGGTTTCGTCTCGGTATTCGAATCCAAAGGCGAAGTTCAGCGGCGAGGCCAGAGCATCGACCTCGAAGGGTTTCACGAAATCCGCGTTGAGGCTGGTCTCCTCCTGGGTCAGGGTGCCGGGTTTGAAGTCAGTCGGCGAGAGCCCTCCGAGGCTCGGGTTGATGGTTTCCGAGAGGACATAGTCGACCTCGCTTTCCGCGAGTCTGACTCGAGTATCCCAACTCAGATCGCCGCCTGTGGTGCCTTTGGCGCCGACCACCCACCCGAAATCGGTGAGGTCGGCTCCGAAATCCGGGTTGTAGCCACCGGGGAAGAAGGCGAAGGCGGGGTTGCGCAACACGTAGCCGCTCGGGCTTGACGCATCCGCCACCAGATAATCAGA
>JAOTUP010000080.1 GCA_029863825.1 Acidobacteriota bacterium
CTCCTGAGTGCGGTCGGTAACTTCTTAGCCGAGTCAAGAACACGGCGCGAATCGATTGCTTCCATGGCCTATCGGAGGGTCCTGCGTCCTTTGATGCCTCTTTGGGTCGACCGCACCCTGCGAGTGATGGTCGGCGCGCCATCGGACCGCGACATTCCGCAGTGGATCGATCCAATGCTCGCGAAGCGAACGGGCTTGGCGACACGTCTGGCCGACAGAGGCGGCTCGCCGACTTTCAGGCAAGCCGCGAAAAGACATCAGTACAGGACGGCCGTGAGTCGCAGCGGGGCATCCTGGT
This sequence comes from Acidobacteriota bacterium, assembly GCA_029863825.1. Taxonomy (GTDB): domain Bacteria; phylum Acidobacteriota; class Thermoanaerobaculia; order Multivoradales; family JAHEKO01; genus JAOTUP01. Next base: position 299 of record JAOTUP010000080.1, read on the forward strand.
GGGGTTATCTCTACGATCGTGCGATGGGCTCACACGGGATCGAGGCCAGACATCCGTTTCTGGACCGTGATCTGGTGGAATACGTCCTCGCGTTGCCGGCCCAAGAACTGTTTCAGGCAGGAACGACCAAGCCGCTGCTGCGTCGGTCAATGCGAGGGATTCTTCCAGAGGAGATCCGACTGAGAACCGACAAGACGAGTTCTCTGCCGTTCACCGCGTACAGTTTGCGGGACAAGGAGGGCCGGCACGTGACGGAGCTCTTCGAGAGATCCGTGCTTGCGGAGATGGGCTTCGTGGATGGTGCTCGCGTCAGGGACCTGTGCCGGAACTATGTGGCCGGCACCACAGGGAATGACATCGAGATGTGGATGCTTGTCACCGCGGAACGTTGGCTGCGGGCGCACTGGCGATGACTCTCGAACAGTGCCGAATCGAAGTGTCCCGCCGTGACGGATGAGAGTGAGGAGAAACGGATGAAAAACTGCTACACTACCGGCTCGTTACCGAGAGAGAGTGCGATGCGCAGGACGTGGAGAGAAAAGGCAGAGCAGCCGGGAGAAACCGAGGAGCAATCCCGCTGCAAAGAAGATTACCGGCCGCCGCAGCTCTCTGAATGGGGCTCGATCGAGCAATTGACTGCTGGTACCTTGCCGCCAGGCAGCGATGGCCCTTTAGGATCCTCTACGAGCTGACCCGCCATCCGGACGTGTTCTGACTGTCTCTGCCGCCTTTCATCGGGAATCCTCGGCCTCGAGTAGACGGTCGAGCTCTCCCGGCTTCGAGCAACTGCAGGGTGACCGTCCTTCGAATTGCGAACGCTGACGCTTCGGGGTTCTCGAATGAGTACGCCTGTCGGTCACTTCCACCGGGTCTACGGCCTCGAGCTGGAGACCGACTTCGACTTTGCGGCCAGGCTCCCTGACGGTGTCGGACCCGCGCATGTGACGTTCTTCCACGCTTCAGAACGTGAGCGCGATTCAATTCGGCGAGCTCGGCCGCTTTGGGCAAGCGATCTGAAGAATCCTCAGGGCGAGAGCCTGGTGCGTCTGTATGAGGACGAGACGCGGGAGATTCTCATCTTCAGTAACGCCGCGGACTTCTTCATCGATGGCACGTCCGTTGGTTATCGAGTGCACTCGGCAACGGCCGAGGGGCGGATGGAGTCGTCATTCCTGTCCTCGGTTCTGGCCTTCCTCCTCGAGCGCCGCGGTGTTCTCGCTCTCCACGCCTCGGCAGTTTCGAGGGGGAGTGAGGCGGTAGCGTTCATGGCGGCCTCAGGCACCGGCAAGAGCACCCTCGCTGCGGCCTTTCTCATGCGGGGCTGGTCGCTGGTAACAGACGACGTGCTGGCGGTCGACCTGAAAGAGAGGACCACCAGCGCCCGTCCCGGCTATCCGGAGATCAAGCTGGGTCCGTCGATTGGGCAGAGAGCGTTGGGGTCGAGCTTCGATGAGTGTTCCTTGATTGAAAGCGGCTCGCGAAAACGAAGGGTCGTGGTTGGGGAGGGAGGGTTCGGCAACTTCCGGAGCACCGACTGCACTCTGAAGCGAATCTATGTCTTGTCGCGGCGCTCCGGCGTCGAAGAGGCCGAGGTGAGCCGCTCGTCCGTGACCGGGCGCGACGCCGTCAAGGAGCTTCTGCGCTACAGCTTCACCCCCCGGCTTGCCCAGGCCACCGGAATGGCCGGCGAGCGTTTGAGCCGGCTGGTCGAGCTCTCGCAGCGACTCCAGGTCATCCACATCGGGGTACCGTCCGATTTGGAGCGACTTGGCGACGTTGTCGCTGCCGTCGAACTCGATCTCGAGTCGGCTTAGAGCCACGCGTATTTCGACGCCGTACGGCTTGCCAACAGCGCAAAGACTATGTAGGGTAGTGCAACCCGGAACGTTCAAGCTCTCCGGGAATCCAGCACAGGTCCGTTCCGGGCTGCATTCGGCAGTAGACACGTCGGCGTCCAATGCGCCGACTCGTTTCATTTTCTTCGGAGGAGACAGTCATGGTTTTTCGACGTTTGCAGGGAGCGGCCGCTGTGCTGCTCTACGCCGCCCTTCTTTCCGGCTCGCCGCTGGCGGCCCAGGACGACGAGAAGAAGCTCGGTTGGTTCGATTCGGCCGAGGTCTCACTGTTCATGACCAGCGGCAATGCGGAGGCCGAGAGCCTGGCATTACGCAACACGCTGCGCCGCGTCTGGGAGGACTCCGTGTTCACGCTGTCGGCAGGTGCGCTACGAGCCGAGACTTCGACGATCTCGCGCGTCGCTTTCGGCACGCCGCAGAGCTTCGAAGTGCGAGAGAGCTCCGAGTCGCTGCTCACCGCGGAGAATTACTTTCTGCGCGGACGCTACGATCGAGAGATCTCGGAGACGTTCTTCTGGTTTGCCGGCGCCGGCTGGGATCGGAACGAGTTCGCCGGCATCGAGAATCGAATGACCATCTTCGGTGGTGTCGGCAACATCTGGTTCGACGACGAGACGGCGCATTTCCGCACCGACTATGGACTGACCTATACGGACCAGGAAGATGTCATTCCGAACCCGGCCGTCAGCGACACGTTCCTGGGTGTCCGCTTCTCGTGGGACTATGGCCGCCAGCTCACGAGCACGACGACCTACGCCAACGTCTTCATCCTCGACGGCAACGTGGATGAGACCTCGGACTACCGTTCCGACATGACGAACTCGTTGGCGGTGGCAATGAGCGAGAAGATGGCGCTGCAGGTGAGCCTCCAGTGGCTCTACGACAACGAGCCGGCGCTGGGAGTGATGCCGTTGCTGACCCCAGGCCAGGCGGGCATTGCGGGGACGGTTCTTGCCCCACTCGATGACCTGGACACGATCTTGACCGCGTCTCTGGTCGTCAACTTCTGAGTCGGTCTGCCGGGAGTCCTGAGCGGCGGGGGTCATCAGCCCCCGCCGTCTCCTTTTGCGGTCGGCCATCGATAGCATCCTGCCGGCGCCCGCCCAGTGAGCGTCGAGCCAGCGCCAATCGAGCACGCGTCTGCGGGCTCCAGCGTCCTTCTGCTAGAATCCCGGTTCAACGTTTTGGTTGACGAAGAGTAATTTTCACTCGTCCGAGGTCGAGATTCGTATGCCGGCAGTCGAGGATTCCAAGCTCCTTTCGGAGATGCTCCTTTTCGAGGGGCTGACCGAGGCCGAGCTCAAGCGTCTCAACAACGAGCTTCTTCATCGTAAGACGTTTCCAGCGGGCACCAACATCATCACCGTCGCCCAGCCCGGAGAGGTCGTATACCTGCTGCTGGACGGGTCGGTGAAGATCTATGTCGATCAGCTCGACGGGTCGGAGGTGATCCTCGCCTTTCTCGGTCCCGGCGACACTTTCGGTGAGATGGGATTGATCGGCGGCAGCGGGCGCTCGGCAAGTGTGCTGACACTCGAGGACTGCACCTGTCTGGCCATGGACCGAAAGACATTCCTCCAGTGCCTGCGCACCATGAGCAACCTGAGCTACAACCTGGTGCGACTCCTGAGCCGCCGCTTGCGCCTCGCGAACGAACAGATTCAGGCGCTGTCATCGCTCGATGTTCGCGGTCGCGTGGCGAGGCAGCTCCTGGCCTTTGCCCAGCGCTATGGCGAGCCAAACGTCAACACCGAGGTGCTCATCCCGCTGCGACTGACGCAGACTGACCTGGCCTCGCTGGTCGGCGCTTCGCGCGAGCGCGTCAATCAGGTGATCGTCGACCTCAAGGAGCAGAACTACATCTCGGTCGATGCGAGCCATCACATCACGGTGCACGATCTCCAGGCTCTGATCGAGCGCTGCCAATAGGGATCTCACGCGTCGCGGTGCCGGCCGAGTCCGGTCGGCCGCCGACCGTCGTACAATCTGCGCGTGTCGAAAGGACTGAAACTCTTCTTCAGCTGCGACCGCTGTCCCGCCTATTGCTGCTCCTACGCCAATATCGGGGTCAGCGAGGCGGACGTGCGTCGATTGGCGCGACACTTCGGCATCACGCCCGAAGCGGCGACAAAGCGGTACACGAAGACCGGCGCCGAGGGGACGCCGGTGCTACGCCACCAGCGCGATGAACACTACGGCACGGTATGTCGCTTTCTCGATCGCGAGGAGCGCGCATGCACGATCTATGACGCGAGACCGCACATCTGCCGCAAGTATCCTGGCAGCAGTCGTTGCGGCTACTACGACTTCCTGTGTTCCGAAAGACATTTGCTAGACGATGAGGACTATGTGGCAACGACCGACAACCGGTGAGTCACAGCCGGTGAAGAGACGTCGGGTGCAGTTGTGCTGACTCATCTCAACGTCAGGAATCTGGCGGTCATCGAGGCAGTGAACATCGAGCTCGGGCCCGGACTCAACGTGCTGACTGGCGAGACCGGGGCCGGCAAATCGATCGTCGTCGATGCGCTGGCGCTCCTTTCCGGCGCTCGCGCTGCCACCGAGCTCATCCGACGCGGAGCCGACAGCCTGACCGTGACAGGCATCTTTCGGCCGCAACGCGGTAGCGTGCACGACATCATGGTGGCTGCCGGTCTGTCCGGCGACGGCAAGGAGCTCTTGATCCGCCGTGAGATCTCCCGCGACGGACCGAATCGCGTTTTTGTCGACGACGAGCCGGTGACGCTGCGCCTGCTGGCCGAGATCGCGCCGCAGCTGCTGCGTATCCACACCCAGCGCGAAGAGCTGGGTCTCGCGTCGCCGGAGTTCCAGCGCCGACTCCTGGATCGGAGCGGCGGCGCTCGCGGCTTCGAGCTCCTGAGCGCGGTGAGGGACGCTTATCGCACCTATCGGGATCTGGCGGAGCGGCGGGATCGGCTGGCCGGTGACGAGAAGAGTCGAATGGAACGCCTCGATCTGCTGCGCTTCCAGCTCGGGGAGATCGACGGGGCCTCGCTCTCGGCGGCCGAGGAAGACGAGCTGCGCGCGGAGCGTCTTGTGCTGCGAAACAGCGAGGCTATCCTCGAGGCTCTTGGTGCCTCGGTTGGGAGCCTGTTCGAGGACGACGGCTCGGCGGCCGAGCGCCTGGCGACCAGCGCCCGGGCGCTCGATGCCGTCGCCGAGTGGGAGCCGCGGGCTGCCGCGTGGGTCCGTGAGCTCGAGGAGCTTCGAATTCGCCTCGACGAGTTGAGTCGAGACGTCGGGCGGCGACTGGGGGAAGTGGAGGCCGATCCGACGCGCCTGGATGTGATTGAAGATCGGCTGGCTCTTCTCGAGCGCCTGTTCCGCAAGTTCGGTTCGACCTCGGCGGAGGTTCTCGCCTGCCGCGAGCGCATCGCCGAGGAACTCGACGAGCTCACCATGGATGACGACAGCCGCCAGGAGCTCGACCAGAAAGTGACCGAGAGTCTGGAGGCGTACCGCGCCGCGGCCCTCGAGCTGTCGGCGGCCCGCAGTCGCTGGGCGGATGCCCTGAGTGACGGTGTGCATCGTGAGCTGTCGGATCTGGCGATGGCCAAGGCCGAGTTCTCGGTTGCCCTGATGACGGTGGCGCGCGCGAGCTCGGCGCTGTCGATCGAGGGCGAGGGAGTCGAGTTCGGGAGCGACGGGATCGATGAAGTGACCTTCGAGCTGGCTGCCAATCCTGGCGAGGCGAAGGGGCCGCTGGCCACGGTCGCTTCCGGCGGCGAGCTGTCGCGGGTGTACCTCGCCCTGCGCCTGGCTGCGGGGGCGGCGGAAGAAGGCGCCGTTCCGAGCCTTGTTTTTGATGAGATCGATGCGGGCATCGGCGGCGCCGAGGCTGCAGCGCTGGGCAGGAAGCTTCGCCGCCTCGCTACCTCGTCGCAGGTTCTGGCGGTGACGCATCTGCCGCAGGTGGCCAGTTACGGGCACACTCACCTGAGAGTGCACAAGGTGGTCGCCGGCGGGCGCACGCGTATCGCGGTCGAGGGTCTGGAGGCCGAGTCCAGGGTGGAGGAGGTGGCGCGGATGCTGGCGGGGAAGAAGATTACCTCGCTGTCGCGCTCGCACGCCGCGGAGCTCCTGGCGGGAGTCGACTGAGTGGTCGGTTCCGGCGAGCGATTCTGGACGTGGGGCGAAGATGTCGCCGTTCTGGGGCGCATCGTGGCTCGCGGCGGTGTGCTGGTGATCCCGACTGAATCGTCGTACGCGCTGGCCGCCGACCCTCGTCGTCGTGACAGTATGGATGCAGTATTCCGCATCAAGCGACGAGCGCCCGACCAGCCGTTGCCGGTCGTGGTGTCCGGCGTCGAAATGTTTCCGGACCTCGGAATCGAGCCGCTCACAGGTGGGTCTCTCGGAGGACTCGAGCGAGGCTGGCCCGGGGCGCTGTCGATCCTCTTGCCATGCGGGCCCGACCTCCCGGCGGCCGCGGGCTCCGGCTATCTAGCGGTACGCGTGCCCGGCCACCCGGGGCTTGTCACGCTCCTCGCCGAGCTCGGCATCTCGCTGACGGCGACGAGCGCCAATCGCAGCGGAGATGCACCAATCCTCGATCCGAAAGCTGCCGTCGAGCTCGTAGGTGAAGAAGATGCGATGATTGTCGACGACGGCCTACTGCCGGGAGGCCTGCCATCGACCTTGGTGAGACCGGGTCATGCGGGCGCTTCGATACTCCGTCATGGTCGCGTGACGATGCAGGAGTTGGCCGGGCTGGCGCCGCAGTGGTTTTCCGCAGGACTTGTGGAAAACCCTGTGGAGGAATCGAGGTAATGGCGGACTATGGGCGAAGCACACAAACTGCATAAGTTCTTGTGCACTCTGGTAGCGCTTGCATCACTGGCAACAAGTGCGGCGCCGGCCGACCAGGTGATGTCACTGGCGGAGATCCAGCGCGGTCAGCGGGGGTACGGCCTGAGCGTCTTCGAGGGCGGCGAGCCGGAGCGATTCGACGTCGAGATCATCGGCCTCTGGAAGGACGTGCAGCCGGACACGAGCTATGTTCTGGCGCGCCTGTCGGGACACGGACTCGAGGAAAGCGGCGTCATTGCCGGGATGAGCGGCAGTCCGGTCTACGTAGATGATCGATTGGTCGGTGCGGTGGCCTTTGCCTGGCCGTTCGCGCAACAGGCCATCGCCGGCATCACGCCGATCGAATCGATGCGCAAGCTGACGGCTATCGAGACGGCGACGGGACGAGGAGCTTCGGCAACGACGTCCGACCTCGCCGCGGTGGCGCGTCAGGAAACGGCCGAGCAAGTCCTGGAGGACGCGCTGGCGACGCTGCGGCCGGGCCGCATGGGAGAGGGCACGGCGGCGATGCAGTGGACTGCGAGTGGGTTCGGCGCCGCCAGTCGCCAGTTCCTCGAGCAGGGACTTGGGGG
>JAOTUP010000081.1 GCA_029863825.1 Acidobacteriota bacterium
TTGCGGTGATCAATCGCACCGACCGGCGGCGTGTCGTCACCGTGACCGCTGATGTCGAGGAAGAGGGGACGAACGCCAACGAGATCAACCAGGATCTCCGGCAATCCGTGCTGCCCCGTCTGGCGCGAGACTTTCCGGGCCTCACCTTCGACTTCGAAGGCGAGCAGCGAGAGCAGAGCGAAGCGATGGGAAGTCTCGGCGTCAACTTCATCGTCGCCCAGTTCGCGATCTTCGCGCTCCTCGCCATTCCTTTTCGCTCCTACTCGCAGCCGCTCATCATCATGTCGGCGATCCCCTTCGGCCTTATCGGCGCGGTGCTCGGGCACATCATCATGGGGCTCGATCTGACGCTGTTGTCGATGTTCGGGATGGTGGCGCTGACCGGTGTCGTGGTCAATGACTCGCTCATCATGATCGATCTCATCAATCGAGAGCGCGCCGCCGGCGTGTCGCTCGATCAGGCCATTCGCGACTCCGGCATGCGTCGCTTTCGCCCGATCCTGCTGACCACGGCGACGACGTTTCTCGGCCTGTCGCCGATGATTCTCGAAACCAGCCTGCAGGCCAGGTTCCTGGTGCCGATGGCCGTGAGCCTGGGCTTCGGCATCGTCTTCGCCACCGCCATCACGCTCATTCTGATCCCGACCCTGTACCGGGTTCTCGAGGATGTGAAAGCGTTGCTCGGTGTCGGTCCGACTCACGGTGACGTGGCGTCGATATCATCGACCGCAGAGGTGACCGAATCGTAGGATTCCTCGAGGCAACGTCGCTCGAGGGAACACCAGCCGATGCCTGAGATCGAGCTCGACGGCCTGTCGATTCATTACGACGTCCTCGGTGAGGGCGAGCCGATCGCGTTCTTGAACGGCGTCATGATGACTGCCCAGTCCTGGGTACTCCAGACGTCGATGTTCCGGCAGCGGTACCGCTGCGTGATGCACGATTTTCGCGGCCAGCTCTTGAGCTCGAAACCGACAACGCCGTGGTCGATGGAGGACCACGTCGAGGACTTCCGCGCCGTCGTCGACGCCCTGGAGATCGAGCGCTTTCACGTCGTGGGCACATCGTACGGCGGCGAGGTGGGAATGCTCTTCGCTGCCGCCTATCCCGAGCGGGTCAAGAGCCTTTCTCTCATCTCCTGTGTCTCGCGGGTGGATCCAGAACTGGAAGCGGCCGTGGCTGGCTGGCGGGATGCGGCGCTCGAAGCGCCGGAGACGCTGTGTCGGGTGTCACTGCCGTTCAATTTCTCACCGTCATTCATCGCCGCTCATGCGGACGTCCTGGCACAGGGCGAGGCGCGCCTGGCCGGTTGCCCGCCGGCGTTTTTCGATGCGTTCGCGCGCCTCATCGACGCGTTTCAACGACTGGATGCGACCGAGGCTCTGGCTCACATTACGTGTCCGACTCTGGTTGTCGTCGGCGAGCTCGATGCGCTGAAACCGCCGCGCTGCAGCCGCGAGATCGCTGATCGCATCTCGACCTCCGAGCTCCTGCTCGTGCCCGATGCAGGTCATGCCGTGATTATCGAAAAACCGGAGGAAGTCAACGCGGCGCTTCTCGGATTCATCGCCAAGCATGGCTGAGGACTCGGCCGCCCACCGAGGGATGGTCCGCAATGGCGCTCCCGATCGGGCGCGGATTCCTGTAGATTGAGGTTCGACGAACGACCAGGAGGCGCGGATGTCGATCCGACCCATCAAGCGGCTCATCAAGGCAAAGCCCACTGTGGAGGGTGCGGGGGTGCATCTTCACCGGGCTTTCGGGTTCGGAAACACCGGCGACTTCGATCCCTTCCTGCTGTTCGACGATTTCCGCAACGATCGACCCAGCGACTACATCGCCGGCTTCCCCTGGCATCCGCACCGCGGCATCGAGACCATCACCTACGTGCTCTCCGGCGAAGTCGACCACGGTGACAGTCTGGGGAATACGGGTGTTCTCGAGGCGGGTGACGTCCAGTGGATGACCGCAGGAAGCGGCATCATTCATCAGGAGATGCCGCGAGGAGACAAGAACGGGAAGATGCACGGCTTTCAGCTGTGGGCCAACCTGCCGTCGTCGCTGAAGATGACGGCGCCGCGCTATCAGGACGTCGGATCGGCCGATATTCCCGAGGTCACCGAAGATGACGGCACCAGGGTGCGGGTGATTTGCGGATCGGTCTGGGGCGCGACAGGACCGGTCGACGGGATTGCGGCCGAGCCTCACTACATCGATGTGTCGGTGCCGCCAGGACAACGCAGGAGCATTCCAGTCGAGACGACACGGCATGCGTTCGCCTACGTGTTCGCCGGTTCCGGGAGATTCTGCAACGCGTCGGAGCCATTGGGTGTGCCGACGGAGGGCGTCGGATGGGCCGATACGTCCTTGTCAACGGAGACCGACAATCGCTCCCTGGTGCTCTTCGACCGCGGCGATGAGGTCACGGTCCAGGCGGGCGAGTCGGGCATTCGCTTTCTTCTCGTGTCAGGCAAGCCGATCGAGGAGCCGGTGGCTTGGTACGGGCCTATCGTGATGAACACGCAGGACGAGCTGCGCCGGGCGTTCGCCGAGTACCAGGCAGGGACGTTCCTGAAGCACGAGCGCGAGGGCCTCGGGAACGGGTGACCGACCTCGCAGAGTGTGAACATGCCGACAATTCGACGCCCCGACGCGACCGTCGCCTATGACGTGGTCGGTTCGGGCCCGCCGGTCATCCTCGGGCACAGTCTCTTCTGTACTCGCAGCATGTGGCGTGAGGTGGTCTTGCGGCTCCAGGATGAGTATCAGTTCGTCAACGTCGAGCTCCGAGGGCATGGCGAGTCGACTGCCGAGGCAGCATTCACCCTGTCGGATCTGGTCGACGACTGGCTGGCGATCATGGATCGCGAGGCGATCGACAAGGCAGTGCTTTGCGGATTGTCGACCGGTGGCATGACGGCGATGCGGCTGGCGGTACGTGAGCCCGACCGAGTGGCTGGACTTGCTCTCTTCGACACCAACGCCGATCCCGAGCGACCGCTGGATCGAATCAGATACGCCATCCTGGGATGGGCGTACACGCGCTTCGGCCTGCTGCCGAGAAAGACACTGCTGCGATCCATGTTCTCGCCACAGACCTTGGTGCAACGGCGCGAGCTCGTTGCAGCGTTTCTCGATGGAATCCAGGACCTCGACCGCGCCCAGCTCGCACATGCGATGAACGCGGTCTTCGGGCGCGGGCGCGTCGATGTCGGCCGACTGACCCATCCGACCCTTGTTGCGGTCGGGGAGAGCGACATGGCGACCCCCCCGGTGTGTGCCCGCAGGATCGCGCAATTGATCGACGGTGCCACTTTGGAGGTGATTCGCTCGGCCGGGCACCTCACGGCCGAGGAGCAGCCCGAGGCAGTTGCGAGCGTGTTGAGGCCGTTTCTCGAGCGGTGTTTGTCGGCGATGTGACGGACATGCGGGCGTCGTGGTGCTGCCGTGGAACACTCCGGAGGGACTATTGGTGACGCCGCGGAGCCGCCAAGTTCGCCCTACTTCGAGTGTGCTTCCGAGGCTGTTTGGGGTGGCCCAACTGGCGAATGGCGGTGACGTCCGGAGCCGACCGTGGTCGCCGTTTGCCCAGGAGCGACGGAAGAACCCGACAAGAGCTCGATAGAAGCACGCAGCGGATCTGTTGTACGCTGAGTAGCGACGCCGCGGTCCGTTCGGCGAACGGCGGCACGATCGGCGCTTTGGGAGCGTGACCTGAGGAAGAAGGGACGGCAATGACCGCAGACGCGACTCGGCCCGATGCAGCCAGCGTACTCCGTGTTGGCGTGATCTCGACAGTCCAGAGCCTCAATCCGCTGCAGGCGCAAGATTTTGTCAGCGCCATGGTCGTGGCGCAGATCTTCGACACCCCGTATGCCCGGCCGATGCCGGATCGCGACCCGCAGCCCTTGCTTTTCAGCGAGCCTCTCGCTGCCGACGCCGACGGTCGCGTCATGTCTGCACCAATTCGTGACGGGGTCCGCTTCTCGGACGGCACCGCGATGACGGCGGCGCATGTCGCCGGGTCGTTGAAGAAGGCGGCGCCCTTTCGCGAGCACGCGGATGTCGACGCCGACGGAGCGCGCGTGGTGTTTCGCATAAAGCGGCCCAACGCGCGTTTCGACCTGGTACTCACGCAAGCGTATGCCTCTGTCGTTCTCGAGAAAGGCGGGAAGCTCCTCGGCACGGGTGCCTACGTCGCGACTCCGGATGCCACGGCCGAGCGGCTGCGGCTGGTGCGCAATCCTCACCACGTGCCGGCGCCGAAGATCGAGGAAGTCGTTTTCGTGTGCTATCCACCGGAAGACGGTCAGCCGAAAGCTCTGGTTGCAGCCCTGGAGCGCGGCGAAGTCGATTTCTCCAACGTACTTCAACGCAAAGACGTCACCCAGCTGCAAAAGGTCCGCAAGTACTTCGAGCTCGGCAACTCCACGGCGATGCTGTACTTCAACACCGAGCGCCCGGCGTTGCAGGACGTCAGGGTCCGCCGGGCGATCGCGCACTCGATCGACAGGATGGAGCTGGCTGCGATCTCGCATGCCAATACCCTGGCCCATACAGCGGGCAGCATCCTGCCGCCGATGATGGGCCGCTACAAGGACGGCATTCGTCACGATTCGGCGAAAGCCGCCGCGTTGCTAGAGGAGGCTGATTCGCCGCCGCAGCGCCTGAGACTGCTTTTGATGTTCGGGCCGCGACCCTATCTTCCGCATCCGCAGCCGACCGCCGAGTACATCGCTGCCAAGCTCGCGACGCTCGGCATCGAGGTGGCGATCGAGCAGGCGCGGGACAGCGAGGAGTACTACCAGCGAGTGGCGCAGGGCGATTACGACGTGGCGCTCACCGGATGGATCGCCGATACCGTCGACCCAGCCGATTTTCTCGAGGCGGTCCTGTCGGAGGACGCGATTCCCAGCCCCGACCGACCGATCTCGATCCATGCGAACCTCGGGCGGTACCGTAACCCGGCTGTCGATGAGGCGCTCGAGCGTTTGCGACAGGATCCGAGCGAAGCGACTCAACAAGAGCTCCTACGGCTGGCCGGCGACGAGCTTCCAGTCTTCCCCTTGATGTACGGATCGATCGCGTTCGTTCACTCGTGGAACGTTCGCAACTTCACGCCGCCATTGTTGGGGATCCCCGACTTTTCGACGCTCGAGCTGAGCAGCTTCTGATCAGCGACCGGCGTTGGTGACGGTGACCCCCACCTCGAGCTCGCCATCCATGTTCAACTCGGCCGCGCTCCGACGCAGCTGCGAATACTGGAAGGTCGTATAGCTCGAGTCACGGCCGGACGGGAAGAGGCTCGGACTCGCTGATCGAGAACACCGTCGTCAACCGTAGACGGCGCCCGGCTTGGCGATGAGTCCGCGGCCTTCCCGGCCGTCGAGAACAACTGTCAACGGTTTCTTGAACCGCAGGTGCCGGAGATGCTCGGTCTCGTGATGAGCCGGTTGTTCGTCGAGCCAGTCCCAGTCCAAAAAAGCGCCCTTACGGTTGACGCTACTGCTGCTGGACTGCCGCTCGGTACCTGGAGGCAGTGTCATATAGCCGATGCGAAGAGAGGTGATGTTCTGGAAGAAGTGGGTGCCCTGCGATGGCTCGACGTCGTACCCCTTGGGTGATGCTTCGATGATGACCCGAGCCTTTGAGATCTGCCTCCACTGCACGGGAATCCCGAGCCACTCGTCCGCCGTTCCCCAGCGACCCGGGCCGATCAGCAGATAGGGTCGCTGGGCTTGACGCAGCTTCGTGTTCAGCTGCTCCACCTCGCGGGCGATGGTTTTGTTGTGCGCCGCTCGCCAGAGATCGCGCCTGACGTAGACGATGTCGCGGATGCCCTTCTGGATGCCATGACCGAGACTGCTATTGCTCGAGCACAGAATGTTGTGGGAGGCGTATTTCAGGCGACCGATCTTCGGTCCTAGGTTTCGACTGCCGAGGGGACGCATCTGCAGGATGTAGAGCTCTGGACCGATCTTCTTCCTGCCGCGCGGCGGTGACTGACCCCAGTCTCCCATGTCGCACGCGAACTCGATCTCGACCGGTCCGCCGAGCGCCCGACGAGCAATCTTGATCACCGACTGAAGAGCGTCGGCCAGGGGCACGGCTTGATGCTTGAGGATGTTGTTGAAACTCACGACACGCGGCCCGGGAAGCCCGAGGTCGTCGCGGATGTGCTCGTCGTCCAGGCTGAAGACGCTGCCGACAGCCGCCAGAGTGCCGTCGGACTCCGCCGCCGCCAAATCGAACTCACGGACATTGGCGAGCGGATCGATGTCAACCTGGCAGCACGGGTGCTCGAGGTCCAGAGCGTAGAATTGACGCTGGCTGCCAGCCAGCATGGACTTGGGCGTCGCGAACTGGGGAAGCACACCGGGGTGTCTGGGACTGAAGCGCAGTGCCAGACCGCCGTCTACGACCATGCGGCCGAGTCCCAGCGCAACGTGCACGATGCCTTCCTTGCCGCGCTGTGGCCCGACAGGGTAGTAGTTGAACGACTGGGCGACACCGGAGAACGTGGGGTAAAAGCGGTCGCCATGTTGTCGCCCTACGACTCGCTGAATGATGACCGCCATCTTCTCCTCTTCCTCGAGATGGCCGGTGCTGCTCAAGTAAGCGCGGGCATTGGAGCTGAATGTCGAGGCGTAGACCAGCTTGATGGCGTTTCCGAGCTCCCGCAGGCGCTGCGTCCGATCGGGATCGCGATTGGGGATCATCAGCGTCGAGTAGATGCCGGCGAAGGGTTGATGCAGCGAGTCTTCGAGCAGGCTCGAGGAGCGGACGGCCAGGGGTCCTTCGAGCCTGTCGATCAGGAACTCGAGATCCCCGACCAGCTTCGTCGGCAGGGGTGCGGCGACGAATCGCCTGACGATCTCGAGGTCGTCCTCGCATTCGACGGCGAACTCGCGCAGCTCGTTGCTGTCGAGGAACTCATCGAACATGTCGGTCGTGACGACGACCGTCTTCGGAATCTTGATCGGCAGCTCCTCGATCTGTCGCGGCTGGGTTTCACTCAAGTATCGATTGAGGAATGCGATGCCCCGCGCCTTGCCGCCCAGCGCTCCTTGACCCGTACGAGAGATCAGATCGTGCTCGAACCTCTCCGGATTGAGGTCCGCGACATGTCCGCGGTAGCTGCTTCGTCGCGCTTCGCCGAGGACGCCCAGCAAATGGGATCGCATATCCTCGATGCTTGCGAAATCTGACGCCTTGCGTGGACGTAGGAGCTCGGCAAGCTCGAACTCGCTTCGCGCCATCAGCCAGACCGAAAAGTGGTTGTGCGATGCATGATGAGCGACCGATTCCGTCGGGATACTCTTGAGCTGCTCTTCCATCTCCCGCAGATCGCTCGCTCGTCCTACCTCCTTGCCATTTGGAAGACGAAATACAAAATCACCGAAGCCCAGGCGATCGCTCATAAACGAGCGAATCTCGGCGAGTAACGTGGGGGAGTTCTTGTTGGCGAAGGCGGCTTCCATGCCGCGAGCAATCTTCTCGTTGCTCGGGTCAGCCGACTGTAGGAGCACCGGCAGCTCGGGATCACTCCGGC
>JAOTUP010000082.1 GCA_029863825.1 Acidobacteriota bacterium
GCGCCAGCCACCGATGCGCACGACTTCGCCGAGGGGGTCGCGAGCGTCGAAGAGCTCGCGCGCCGCCTTGTGTCCGAGGACGGCAACCGATGAGGCGCGAAACATCTCCTCCGGCGGCAAGAACTCACCGCTACCCATGATCAGGTTGCGCGCCTCCAGCATTTCGCTGGTGGTGCCGAGAATGGCGAGTTGGCGCCGCCTTTCACCGTAGGCGAGCTCCTCGGTGCCGGCGACCAGCGGCGCGACCCGCCGTGCGTGCGGGATGGAGCGCGCAATCGCCTGCGCATCGTCGAGCGTCAGGTCGTTGGGCACACCGCCGATGCCGAAGGTGCCGGTGGTCTCGGTCCTGCCCGGTAGGACGATGATGATGTTGGTTCCGAGGCTGGCGAACTGGTCGACGACGTAGCGCTTGGCGCCCTCGCCGAGCGCGGTCAGGACGACGACGGCGCACACGCCGATGGCGACGCCGACGAGGCTCAAGCCGGTGCGAAGTCCGTGACCGCGCAGGCCGCCGCCGGCGAAGCGCAGCAAATCGAGCCAGCTCATCGCCTGCGAATTGTCGTGGCCGTTGTCGTTGCGTCGCATCGTCAGTTTTCGGTCAGGATGGTCAGGACCTCGGTGATCCGGTCGCCGCGCACTCGCTTGGCGATGTGGCCGTCGACCAGCACGATAATGCGGTCGGCGCGTTGCGCCACTTTCGGGTCATGCGTGACGACGAGAAGTGTCAGGCCGTCACCGTTGAGCTGTTCGAGGAGGTCGAGAACGACGCCTCCGGACTTGGAGTCGAGGTTGCCGGTTGGTTCGTCGGCGAGAAGAATCGCCGGTTTCATGATGGTCGCGCGCGCCAGTGCGATGCGCTGGCGCTCGCCGCCGGAGAGCTGGTCGGGCTGATGGCCGGCGCGCTGTGACAGGCCTACGGCGGCCACCGCCTCGGCCGTCCGCACCCGACGCTCGGCGTGCGTGATGCCGGCAAAGATCATCGGCAGCTCGACATTGTCGGCCGCGGTGAGTCGCGGGATGAGGTGAAAGAACTGGAAGACGAAGCCGATCTGGTGGCGCCGGATCTCGGTCAGGGCGCGGGTGTCGAGGTGGCCGACATTTCGGCCGTCGAGAAAGTAGTCGCCACTCGTCGGTCGATCGAGACAGCCGAGGATGTTGAGAAGGGTCGACTTGCCCGACCCGGAAGGACCCATGATGGCGATGTGCTCACCGGGCAAGATCTCCTCGTCGACCTCGACCAGCGCATGAACCTCCTCGTCGCCTACCAGAAACGTGCGGCTGATGCTCTGGAGACGGATGACGGGCTGCGAGCCGCTTGTCTCAGCCATGTCGGGCTCAGGACTCCTCGTCGCTCTCGACCGCCTCGGCACCGTCGACGATCTTCGGACTATCGAGTGACGTCACCACCTTGTCGTCCTTGCTCAGGCCGGACACGACCTCGGTGAAGTTCCAGTTGCGGATGCCGACTTCGACGTCGCGTTCACGCAGCAGTCCGGCGTCCAGGACGAGGACCTTGTTGCCTTCCATGAGTGCACCGGTCGGGACTCGCAGCACATCGTCCCTGGCGTCGAGGATGACCTCGATGTCGGCCGAAGTTCCCGGCAGGAGAGTTGCGGCGAAGGTCGCGTCGGCGAGCTCGACCTCGACCTCGACGGTGCGGTTTTGCTCCTGGAAGTCGAGCACGTACGGCGCAACGCGGGTCACGACACCGGCGAAATCCTTGCCGCGATGTGAGTCGACGGTGACGCGAACGGAGAGCCCCGTCTTGATGAGCGCCGAGTCCACCTCGTCCATCGGCGCGCTGATGAAGATCGAGGAGGGATCAAGGATATCGAGAACCGCTGGCACGGGTAGCGCCGGTGGCGAAGGTGTTGTCCACTCTCCGACTTCCGCTGAACGCTCGGCGACGATGCCGTCGAAGGGAGCACGGAGCACGGTCTTGCCGAGCTGGACGGTGGCGAGATTGACCGCCGCCGCGGCTCGGGCGGCCTGGGCTCCGGCCGATCGGCAGGTCGCCTCGGCCGTCGCGTGGGCGCTCTCCGCCTGATCCAGGAGATCCACCGAGATGATGTCCTGATCCGCCAGCTTCTTGACGCGGTCATACTCGCGCTGCGCGCGATCGGCACCCAGGCAGGCGCGCTCGCGCTCGGCTTGCGCAGCCTCCAGCTCTTTCTCGGTGAGCAGGAGTTGCGCCCGTTGGGCGCTGTCTTCGAGCCGCAGCACGATATCGCCGGCCTTGACCCAGTCTCCCTCACGGAAGGGGATCTCGACGACCTGTCCGCCGAGCTCCGGCGACAGTTTTGCCCGGCGGCGGGCTTTCACCGTGCCGGCGCGGGAGTTGGTCACTGTCGCTTCGACGAGTCCGGTGGCCACGGGTTGCACCCTCACGGGGATCGGATCGGGTGCGAAAACCGTGACCTTGAGAACCCAGACCGCAATGACGATCACTGCCAGAATCGCAAGACGAATCCACCATCTACGCATGATGTAGTCACTCTAGCAAAGAAGATTACGGGGAGTGCCACTCGTTTGGATAGGGTGTAATGTGGTCGCGACTCGGCATGTCCTCGTAGGAGTAACGCGATGTGTGCGGCTGGTGTCCGCAGGCCGCTCTGTGGCGACGCGAAGAGGCGCCGCCGCTCGGGCGTGTCCAGTTCGGGCGCAGAGATGCCCTTCACAGGACACACCACGTGCGGCTGGCATTTCGGAGGATTTGCCATGGCGATGCGATCGAGTCGGTGCGGCGAGTCCGGGGAGTGACGCCGCTCGGGCGTGTCCAGTTCGGGCGCAGAGATGCCCTTCACAGGACACACCGCTCGCCGCTGGCATTTTGGAGGATAGCCATGGCGATGCGATCGAGTCGGTGCGGCGAGTCCGGGGAGTGACGCCGCTCGGGCGCGTCCTGTTCGGGCGCAGAGATGCCCTTCACAGGACACACCGCGTGCGGCTGGCATTTCGGAGGATAGCCATGGCGATGCGATCGAGTCGGTGCGGCGAGTCCGGGGAGTGACGCCGCTCGGGCGTGTCCAGTTCGGGCGCAGAGATGCCCTTCACAGGACACACCGCTCGCCGCTGGCATTTTGGAGGATAGCCATGGCGATGCGATGGAATCGGTGCGCCGAGGCAGAGAAGCGACCCGGCTCCGGTGTGTTCCGTTCGAGCGTCGAGGGGCCCGTCACGGGACACGCCGCGAACGGTTGCGATGACGGCGGGGAGTCACGTGCGACCGACCTTGGGAATGGGGGGAGAGCGAGGGGAGACTGAGGCCATTCGCGAGGGGACGGAGTAGCTGTCGTTCAGCATGACGTATCGTGTCACCTTCTTTTCTTAGTACCATTCTCGGGATGGGAGGGACCTCGACAGGACGTCGCCTGCTCAAGTGGGTGATCTGGTGCGTATTGGCCGTAGCGCTGGTGATTGTGCTCGTTGTGGTCGGTGTCGAGCTGGCGCTCAAGAGCCGTACGGTTCGCGCGGCGATAACGAGCCGGCTCGTGCCGTGGGTGGAGCGGGAGTACGGCGTCGGTGTGGAGCTCGAGGACTTCTCGCTGTCTCCACTCGGCGGATCCCTGGAGCTGCGCGATCTCGCGCTGCGCGCCGGCGCGGCCACGCCGTTCGCCCGCGTCGAACGCATTCGTGCGCAGTGGCAGCCGCTATCGCTTCTGGGTGGACATCCGTATGTGCGAGAGCTGGTGGTCGATCGGCCAGCCGTCGATCTGGGGCAGCCGCTCCCGACACTGCCGGAGAAAGCTCCATCCGAGCCCTCGTCTCCACCCGCGCTCAGCATCGAGCGCATTCGCGTCACGGAGGCATCGCTCGACGCTGGTGTGCCCGAGGGCGTCGCCGACGTGCTGCGCGAGTGGATGGTTCGAAAAGGCGACATGGAAGCGTCGCTCGACGGCGATCGGTTTGCCGTGACATCGGCAACCGCTGGAATCGGCGTAGATCTCGTTCGTGCGGGGGCGCTCGACCTGGAAGTGGCGGTCGAAGCGGACGGCAGGTTGGGTGGCGATATCGAGATCCGCAGCGCCCGAGTGTCGAGCGCGCCGCTCGAGCTGGACGCGTCGGGACGAGTCGGTGCAGGGGAGCGCGACATCAGCGGCACTTTCACCGGCCGTACCGATGCGGGCTTCTGGCTTGGGCACCCGGACGCTGCACCCGTTACTGTCGAAGGCACGGTCGATCTCGGCGCGTGGACCGGCGGTGCTCAGATTCGAGCCCCTGAGGTCTCGGGTGAGCTCTTTCGAGAGCTCGTCGCAAGCGACCTGTTCGACCAACTGGAGATCGCCGCCACTTCGTTTGGCTTGGAAACGGATATCGAGCTCTTCGAGAGCGACGGTGTCGCCGCCCGGGTGCGCCTCGCGGCGACGCGTGAGGGGAGCGCCGTCTTGCTGGTCTCCGGCGAGCCCCGGGTGCGCTTGCTGGAGACCCTTCCCGTCGCAAGCGAGATTTCCGTCGAGTTGCTGCCGGGTCTGCCGGGGGCGCGCAGGGTGACGGCGGCCGTCGAGGGTGAAGAGCTGCGAAAACCGGAGCAGTGGACGGTGACCCGCGGATCGGTTGCCGTCGATTCGCCGGATGTCGACCGTCTGCTCGCGGCGATGGCTCGCCTCTGGCCGCGGCTGGTGCCTGCGACGGCGCTGGCCGATCTGCCCGCCCTCGGCAAGCTGGCCGCGACCGGCTCGTTTTCGGGTGTAGTCACGGATCCACGGCTCGAGTCGAAAATCGACTGGCGGCCGCATGCGGACGGCCTGGTCCGAGCGACGGTTTCCGGGCATCTGCGAGGAACGGATCTGACTCTCGAGAGCGAAGGCTCGGCGATCTCCCTGGCTCACTTCACGGATGCCGCGTCGGGGCGCCTCGAGTGGTCGGGGAGTGCTCGCGGCGGCCTCGAGAATCCGCAAGGAGGTATCCACGCGGCGATCTGGGATCTGGTTGCCGGCGGCGAGACGGTGTTCGATGCCCTCGACGTTCGTGTCAGCGGTGGCCGCAGGAATCTCGAGTGGGCGCTCGACGGCTCGTCGCCGACGATAGGGATCCTCGAAGGCAAGGGATCGGTGGTGCCGGAGTCGATCCTGGCTCGGGCTGCAGGACGTCTCACGCTGACACCGGTCGCAGGAGCAACCGGCGGCGGTAT
Organism: Acidobacteriota bacterium; assembly: GCA_029863825.1. Lineage (GTDB taxonomy): Bacteria > Acidobacteriota > Thermoanaerobaculia > Multivoradales > JAHEKO01 > JAOTUP01. Next base: position 5,132 of record JAOTUP010000082.1, read on the forward strand.
CGACCTGGTCGACAGCAGCTTCGAGCTCGCGGACGGCGCCCTGGTGCTGGAGGCGAGGGGCTTCGGTGCGGGGCGCGAGATCGCCGTCATCGACGCCAGGATGCCGCTGGCGGAAGTGGCGCGAATTCCCGGCGCGGAGGCCGTCGCGACGCTCCCTCTCCTGCGCTCGGAGGGAGCGGTGGAAGTGGAGTGGAGAGTCCCGACGGGCGACTGGGTGTCGCTGCTCCCTGAAGGCATGCGCAGCAGGGTCGCCCGTCTGGAAGCCGGCTCTGCGGGCCGCATCGAGCTGGATGTCGACTGTCCGGCGTGCTCGCGAGTGAGCGGCGAAGTCCTCGGCCTGATCGCGGAGGTCGACGGCCGGTCGATCTCGAGCGACGAGCCATTGGCGCTGTCGCTGGCCGATGGGCGATTGCGCCTCGCACCGTGGGCGGTTGATGGAGACGATCTCACGCTGTCGATCAACGGCGAGGCGGATCTCAGCACCGAGTGGAGGCCGGGCTCGGACCCGGCGGAGCTCATCGTCCAATCGCGCCTCGAGATCGACGGCGAGCTCGGGTCGACCTGGCTGGAGAGTCTCCCGCTCGACGTCGTGACGCCGGGCGCCGCCACGCTGCACATTGAGGCGGGAGGCCCCGCTGTCGACTGGAGCGGGAAGCTGACGCTCGCCGCGGATACCCTGGTGGTGGCATCGCCGTCGGTGCCCGGTCTCGCCATCGCCGCGCCGCATGCCGAGATCACCCTCGCCGCGGGTGAGGTGAGAATCGACCAGCTCGGATGCAATGTGGGGGAGGGATCGCTGACAGCCGAGGGGCGTCTGTGGCTCGACGATCCTCTGCGCGAAGCCACGGGACGAGTTCGGCTGGAGGGAGCTCTGCCGGTCGTGGAGCAGATCGAGCTGCCGTTCGAGATTCGTGACGGTCTGTTGAGCATCGTCGAAGGCGCGATCGGAACGCCGGGTGGCCGGGGGAACGTCGGCTTTCAGATGTCGCTTGCCGAGACAGCGGGGGCGACGGTGCAGCTCGAATGGAGCGTGCCGAGGAACGACTGGACGCCGCTGCTCGGGCTCTTTGGGGTCGGCGAGGACCCGGAGTCGCTTCAGTTCGGCTCCCGGGGTGAAGTCACAGTCGACCTCGAAAACCCCACCGACGCCTCGGCGGCGGTTGTTCTCGACGAGGCGGGAATCACCATGCGGGGTCGGACGACGTTCATCGAGACACCGATCGCGCTCACCCTTGCGGACGCGCAGCTGACGGTGGCCCCGTTCACTCTGGTGTCGGATGCGGGAGAGTTCGTCTTCCAGGGGCGAAGTGAGTTGACTCGCGGCTGGACAACGAGCGATTCGTTCGCGGCGCTCGTGTCCCGCTTCGAGCTGGATGGCCACGGCGCCATCGATTCGGGACTGCTCAATCCCTTTCTCGCCGGCGGCCGGGCGTCGGGCCCGCTCGGCCTCGATCTCAAAGTCGCTGGCTCGCCAAGTGATTACTCGGGAACCGTGCGTCTCGCCGGTCCCGATGCCGAGATTCTCTACCGCTCCCCATATCTGACGCGCCTGTCGAAACTGGAGCTCGATCTGGTGGTTGCAGGCGATCGGATCACCGTGGAGCGAGGTGGCGGCATTCTCAACGAGGGTTCCCTGCAGCTTGCCGGAGTGCTGTCGGAGGAGGGCCGGACCGATCTCGAGATCCGCATCGACGACGCGTTGTTCCGGCTCGATTACGGACTGCTGACATCACTGGACGGCGATCTGCGCTACCGCGCCGGGGCGGACGGGTCGGCGCTCGTGTCCGGGGGCGTCACCGTCGAACGGGGCTCGCTGACGCGCAACATTCAGCTCGACTACGATCTGCTGACGCAGCTTCTCGCGCCGATCGACCTGACGACGACCGAAGACGATCCTCTCGAGCTGATCAAGCTCGACATGAGTGTCCGCACGCGCGAGGGCGTGCGCGTGAAAAACAATGTCGGCGATCTCCTGGTGCGCTGGGAGCCGCTGGCGGTGACCGGCTCGGTGGCGAAGCCGATCATCGAGGGAAATGTGGAGGTGGATCCGGGCGGGCTTCTCTATGCCTACGGCCAAACAGTGCGTCTCGACCGCGCGGTGATCGAGTATCCCGGAGAGGAAGATGCCGAGCCGCGACTGGATTTCGAGGCCACGACCTCCCTCGATGACCCGACGATCGGTCAGCTTTCCGGCGGCGATCCGTTCCGCAAGGCGACGGTCGAGGACGAGAGCGCGGGTCCGGCCGCCGGTGAGGTGACTGCGGATCTCGCTCGCTACTACGGCGAGCAGTTTGCCGGTCGGGTCGGCGAGTCGGTCGGCGTCTCGGTGTCGCTGCGACCTCTCCTCATCTTCGGCGAGACCGATCCCGGGGCCCG
>JAOTUP010000084.1 GCA_029863825.1 Acidobacteriota bacterium
GAAGTAGTCTTTAGCCCCGTCATACATCTTGCGCGTCAAGTCTTCGACGAAATAGGAACCTCCAAGCGGGTCGATGCTGTTGATCGCACCTGACTCATGAGCAATGATCTGCTGCGTCCGGAGCGCGAGTCTCGCGCTCTCTTCGGTCGGCAGGGCGAGCGTCTCGTCCAGAGCGTTCGTGTGCAGTGACTGAGTCCCGCCGAGCACAGCCGCGAGGGCCTGGATCGTCGTTCGAACGACATTATTGTAGGGCTGTTGCCCGGTCAGAGAACAGCCGGCAGTCTGAGTGTGGAAACGGAGCATCCACGACCGCGGATTGCTCGCCCCGAAACGGTCGCGCATGACCTCGGCCCACAGCTTGCGAGCCGCGCGATACTTCGCAATCTCCTCGAAGAAGTCGTTGTGAGCGTTGAAAAAGAAAGAAAGCCGCGGCGCAAAAGCGTCGACATCGAGCCCCGCTCGCATTCCATATTCCACGTACTCGACACCGTCTCGCAGCGTGAATGCGAGCTCTTGCAGCGCTGTCGAACCCGCCTCCCGAATGTGATAGCCGGAGATGGAGATCGTATTCCAGCGCGGCACGTGCTCCGCGGCAAACGAGAACTGATCGGTGATCAGGCGCATCGAGGGACGAGGCGGAAAAATGTACTCCTTCTGCGCAATGTACTCCTTGAGGATGTCGTTTTGGAGGGTGCCACTGACGTCGCGCTTGATGTCAACCCCCTGGCGCTCGGCAACAGCCAAGTACATGGCCAAGATGATCGGCGCTGTCGAGTTGATAGTCATCGACGTCGTCACCTGGTCGAGTGGAATGCCGGCGAAAAGCGTTTCCATGTCGGCCAGGGAGTCAACGGCGACGCCGCATTTGCCGACTTCGCCTCGCGACATCTCATGATCCGAGTCGTAGCCGTAAAGCGTCGGAAGATGAAAGGCCACGGAAAGACCGGTTTGTCCGTGTTGCAGGAGATACTTGAATCGTTCGTTGGTGTCGGCAGCGGTACCGAAGCCGGCAAACTGGCGCATCGTCCACAACTTGCCGCGGTAGCCTGTTGGATGGATGCCACGGGTATACGGAAACTCTCCCGGCATACCGATGTCGGTCCCGTTGTCGATTGCTGCCACATGATCAGCCGTAACCAGATGCGGTACGTCCATTCCCGAGACTGTCGAGAAGTCGTCCTTCCAGAACGGCCGTCGAGCCATCGAGTCGTCGCGGGACCGTTGCCAGCGGTGCCACGCATCGGGCACCACCCGCCCCGCCTCCATCTCGTCTCCGTCCTTCGCGTCGGATTCGCTTGGTTCCTTCGTGGCGCGCAACTTGTCCTCTGTCGTCAATGGACACACTCCTTCTTCCACGTCCCCGACATGGCGACTTCAGTATACAGCTGGCGTGCGCCCGCCCGGTCAGTCTCTGAGCAACTGACGGGAAATGACCCAGCGCTGCATCTCGCTGGTTCCTTCGTAGATTGCTGTCACCCGGACATCTCGGTAGAGCTTTGATATCTCGTACTCGTCGCTGAATCCGTTTCCACCGTGAATCTGCAGCGATTCGTAGCACGCCCGATTCGCTGCTTCGGAGGCAAACAGCTTCGCTTGGGAAGCAAGCCGACCCGCAGAAGCGCGCGTCGTCGAGACAGCTGCTGAGCGAGTCAGCACGCGCGCCGCCTCCAGCTCGGTTGCCATCTGCGCGATCTTGAAGCGAATAGCCTGATGCTGCGCGATGGGTTTGCCGAACTGAACGCGCTCCCTCGAGTACGCGACTGCGAGCTCCAGAGCTCGTTGGTGGATGCCGACGGCCTGGGCTGCTATCCCCAAACGCGAGTGATCGAGGGTTGCCAAGGCGATCTTGAAGCCCGCGCCGAGCTCACCCAGCTGATTCTCAGCTGGTACTTTGCAACGATTGAACAGGAGGGGTGCCGTCTTGGCGGCACGCAGACCCATCTTCGCTTCCGGTGAGCCGATCTGTAGACCCGGGCTATCGGCAGCCACGACAAAGGCCGTGATGCCGCCTTTCTCCGCCCCAGGATCCGTTCGCGCCATGACGACGAACCACGAGGCCACGCCGGCGTTGGTGATCCAGGCCTTCTCTCCATCCAACACCCACGAATCACCAGCCCGCTCAGCTCGCGTCTTCAGGCTCCCCGCATCACTTCCCGCTTCGGGCTCGGTCAAGCCAAATCCGCCGAGCACCCGCCCTGACGCCAGCTCCGGCAGGATCCTGCGCTTGAGGCCTTCGCTCCCAAAATGCCCGATCGGCCAGCAGCAGACCGAGTTGGTGACGCTCATCGTTCCCGCCGTGGCAGGGCAAACCCTTGCCAACTCCTCGACCGCGACCACATAGCTGAGCGCATCGAATCCTGCGCCACCGTACTCTTCGTCGACGAGCATCCCCAAGAGACCGAGAGCTCCCATTTCGCTCACAATCTCGGCCGGAAAACGACGCTCGGCGTCGCGCGCGGCGGCACCCGGACGGATACGCTCTTCTGCGAAGCGCCTCACCTCTCGGCGCAGAATCTCCTGCTCCTCGCTGAGACCGAAATCGAGTCCGCTCTGCGGAAGCGGCGGTGCGACAGCCATCCGATCGGTCACGCGTCCAAAATCGCAGCTGCAATCACCAGCTTCTGAATCTCGCTGGTGCCTTCATAGATTTCTGTGATCCGAGCATCCCGGAAGTATCGCTCCACGTTGTACTCCTTGGTGTAGCCGTAGCCGCCGTGGATCTGCAGCGCTTTGTTGGTGACCTTCTGCGCCATCTCCGACGTGAAGAGCTTTGCCTGCGCCGCCTCCAGCGTGTAGCGCTTCTTGGTGTCCTTGGCCCACGCCGCCTTCCAGGTCAGCAACCGGCCAGCATCGATCTCGGTCGACATATCCGCCAGATAGAACTGAATGGCCTGGAAGGAGGCAATCGGCTTCCCGAACTGCTCGCGCTCGCCGGCGTAATGCAGCGCTTCCTCGAAGGCTGATTGAGCGATGCCGACCGCCTGCGCCGCGATGCCGATACGCCCGCCGTCCAGCGTTCTCATGGCAATCTTGAAGCCTTCGCCCTCTTCGCCCAATCGGAAGCGCTCCGGCACCCGACAGTCGCTGAAGGCCAGCTCCGTCGTGCCCGACGCATTGACACCCAGCTTGTACTCGTGACCGCCGCGAGAAAAGCCGGGAACGTCACATGGAACGAGAAAAGCGGAGATTCCCTTGTGCCTCTTCTCCGGATCGACCGAGGCGAAGACCAGTGCAACGTCGGCGTCGGTCCCATTTGTGATGAAGACCTTGTTGCCGTTGAGAACGTACTCATCACCGTCGCGCGTGGCAGTGGCCCGCAAGGCAGCCGCGTCGCTTCCGGCTCCGGGCTCGGTGAGGGCGAAGCAGCCTAAAATCTTGCCCGCCGCCAGGGGCATGAGGAACTCTTCCTTCTGCGCGTCGTTTCCGAATTGGAGAATCGGATCGCAGACAAGTGAGTTGTTGACCGACAGGATCACCCCACTCGTCGCACACACCCGGCTAATGGCTTCGATGACGAGGCAATAGGAGACGGTGTCCATCCCCGCGCCACCCCACCGCTCCGGCACGGCGACTCCCGCGAGGCCGAGCTCGCCCGCCAGCCTGAAGAAATCGCGCGGGAACTCGCCGCTTTCGTCTATGGCCTTCGCCCGTGGCGCGACTTCCCCCTCGGCAAAGCGTCGCACGCTGTCCTGCAGGAGTCGCTGTTCTTCATTCAACTGAATGCGCATTGTCGCCAAACCTCTCTCTGGACGGATTTCAGGGTCGTACAAACCCGCTGGGATCGTAGCAATCGGGCAAAAAGCGGTCAAGAAAGCCCTTCCCTTTTCACCTCCTCTGGGTGAGAATCAATCCGATATGATGGGTGATGAGATTTCCTTCAGCAGCGTTGAATTGGCGAGCTACCTCCCCGCCGGCTGGAAAGCGGCAGAAAACGGCGCCTGGGATTCCACGGACGGTCTTTGGCGCGTCCTGGTCCGCGATGTCGCCGATCAGGAATGGCGACTCGAGATCTCGGGGCGAGACGCCGGCGAGATGGGACGCACCGGTGCGCTGCGCCGGGCCGTCGACCGGCTCTATCGCGAAGCGCTTGGCTGAGCCTTCTCTGACAGCCCGAGAGTAGTCCGCTACTGGATCTCACGCCTGGAGCCCGGCTTTTCCATCGCCTGCCCGGCCTGGCAAAGCGGGCATTCTGCAGGCTCGTAGGTCTCCATCGCCAGGCGCAACAAGGGACGGTACTCGCAGTCGAAGGCACGAGAGTCGATCGTGCGATCGATAATCGACCCCACCGCGACAACGCTCCCACCGACTGCCTCCACGGCTTCGATCGCCTCGGCGGTCGATCTGCCGGTGGTCACGACATCCTCGACGACGACGACCCGCTCGCCCCGGCGCAGCGAGAAACCTCGCCTGAGTGTCATGATTCCCGCCACCCGTTCCACAAAGCGAAACGCGATATCGAGCTCGGAAGCTACCTGGTATCCGATCACGAGGCCTCCCAGGGCGGGTGAAACGACGCTGTCGGGGTCGAACCCGGCAAGCCGCGCCGAAAGCTCGGCACCTACTCGGCGCGCTCGGGACGGATGCTCCAGGAGCAGCGCGCATTGGACATAGTCGCTCGAGTGGCGACCCGAAGAGAGCAGGAAGTGCCCGCGTCGCAGCGCTCCACTTTCATAAAGAGCCGCCACGAGCTCGCCACTGTCGATCAACCGGTACGATCCTCGCGCCGGATACCGTAGAGGTCCATCTTTTTGTACAAGTTACTGCGCGGTGTTTCAATAGTCTCCGCTGTGCGCGTAACATTCCATGAGTTCTCCTCCAGCTTGTGCAGCAGGAAAAGCCGCTCAGAGGCCTCTCGAAACTCCTTCAACGTCGTCGCCGCAAGCAGCGGTGCGCCAAGTTCTTCTCGCCCCCCACCCAAAACGTCGACGACATTCTGTCGATCGATCTCGTTGTTTGAACTCAGGATCAGGAGCCGTTCGACCATATTCTTCAGCTCCCGCACGTTGCCCCGCCACGGTTGCTTTCGAAGGACATCGAGCGCCTCGGGCTCGAGAGACTTCAGCGGGTAGTTATTGGCTTCTGAAAAGCGTCGGATGAAATAGCCGACCAGCTCATCGAGGTCGTCGAGGTGCTCGCGCAGAGCCGGAGTCCGAATCGGGATGACATTGAGACGATAGTAGAGGTCTTCGCGGAAAGAACCAGTGCCGATCTGCTCACCCAGATCTCGGTTGGTGGCAGCGACGACGCGCACGTCGACCTTGACCGTCTTCTGAGAGCCCACGGGCTCCACATCGCCATCCTGCAACACCCGCAAGACCTTCGCCTGGGTACGCTGCGACATGTCGCCGACTTCGTCGAGAAAGATCGTGCCGCTATCTGCAGCTGCGAACTTGCCGACCTGCTTTCTCAGCGCCCCGGTGAAGCTCCCCTTTTCGTGGCCGAAGAGCTCAGACTCGATGAGCTCATCGGGAATCGCGGCGCAGTTCACTTGCACAAGCGGCCGCTCACGGCGAGGGCTCAGACGGTGAATGGCTCTCGCAACGAGCTCCTTGCCGGTGCCGCTCTCGCCAGTGATGAGAACCGTCGCGGGAGTCGGCGCTGCTTTGGCGATTGTCTCGCGCAGACGCTGCATAGCCGGGGACGAACCCACCAGCTCGTCATAGGCATACCGCGCCGGCCCTTGTCCCTTGCCCAACCGATAGGAGTCGATAGCGTTGCGCAGACTGACCAGCACGCGCTCGCGTTGAAGCGGCTTCTCGAAGAAATCGAAGGCGCCACGCCGCGTCGCCTCCATGGCCGTCGATACGTCACCGTGACCGGTGACAATGAGCACCGGCATGTCGTACCCTCGCTCCTGCAACTTACCCAGAAGCTCCAGTCCGTCCATCCCGGGCATCTTGATATCGAGAAGGACCGCTTCAGGCGGCTTCTGCCGCACTCGCTCCAGCGCCTTTTCACCGCTTTCCGCCTCGGCGATGGCGTACCCCTCGTATTCGAGGACCATGCGCAAGCTCTCTCGGATCGACTCCTCGTCGTCGACGACAAGAACGGAGGCGCGGTAGCTCTCACTCGACTCGGACATGGGCGTGCAGTCTATACGACCGAGGCGACATGAGACCGGGATCTCACGCGCAACGCTGCCACTCGCTCAGGGTACCGACGGAAAGGCGAACAGCGGCTGCACCTCTTGACCGTTGACAAAACGCCGGAAGTACAATCTGAGCCGCGAACCGGACGCGGCCGCTTCGACAATCTCTTCGAACTCCTCGACGCTCTCTACCCCTCGGCCGTTGACCTCGGTGATCACATTGATCACGTTTCGAGCACGCACGCCCTCGTCGTAGAGCGGGCTTCGCGGCGACACGGCCGTTACCCAGACGCCATCGAGGTTTTCTGGCAAGCCGTGCATGGAGAGCACACCCGGAGTGAGGTTCTGGTACCGAATGCCGAGCCATTCGATTCCCGCATCCTCTGTCTCCTCCTCTTCCTCCGCCTCTCCTCCGTCCACCGGCCGCTCATCCAGCTTGACTTGCTTCGAGATCTCTTCGCCGTCCCTCAGGAGAAGGAGCTTGACAGTCGAGTCGGGGCCCTTCGCCGACACGTAGTCGATCAAATCCCGCGTGTTCCGGACCGTGTGATCATCAACTTTGAGAATGATGTCACCGATTTCGAGGCCCGCCTTGTCGGCCGGTCGTCCCGGTTGAACCTGCGTGACCATGGCTCCGTCCATTGACTCCAGTGCGAAGGCTTCTGCAGCCTCACGGTCAAGGTCCTCGACGCCAATGCCGAGGTATCCCCGGCGCACGCGCCCTTCCTGCTTCAGTTGAGGCAAGATGTTCTTGAGGATGTTGACCGGGACCGCGAAGCCGATGTTCTCTGAACCGTAGTTGATGGCGGTGTTGATCCCGATGACCTCGCCTCGCAGGTTCATCAGCGGCCCGCCGGAGTTTCCGAAGTTGATGGCGGCGTCGGTCTGGATGAAATTCTCGAACGAGCTGGTCTCGGGGCTGATATTTATGCGACGCTGTTTGGCGCTGACCACTCCCACCGTCACTGTGCCGACAAGTCCTTGAGGGCTCCCGATGGCCATCACCCACTCACCCACGCGAAGCGCTTGACTGTCACCCAGGACTAAATAGGCGAACTCGTCCTTCGTTTCCAGCTGCAATAACGCCAGGTCGGTAGGCTCATCGGCTCCTGTCACCTCTGCGGCATAGGAGCGATCGCCAATGTGAACGAGAATCTCGTCCGCGCCATCGATCACGTGGTTGTTGGTCACCACGAGACCGTCGCTGCTGATGACGAAACCGCTGCCGCCCGACTCCTGCCGGAACTCTTGCTCGTCTGGCATCTGTTCGCGCTCCGGATCACGGCGTCGCGGACCAAAAAAGAACTCGAACGGATCGACCCGTCGCGAGCCTTGCGCCGTTTCGAAGCTGCGGGCTTCGATCGACACGACGGCAGGTGACACGCGCTCGGCGAGGGCGGCAAA
>JAOTUP010000085.1 GCA_029863825.1 Acidobacteriota bacterium
GCGACCCGGGATCCCGGACTCGATCATCGGGCGTTTCGAAGCGAAGCTCCAGCGTCTGTCGCCCGGCTACGCCCCGCGCTCTGCGCGTGAGCTCGTCCACTGGGTCGAGGAGCGGCTGCTCGTTCCCGAGGCGGAATGGCGCGAGCTCGTCTCGGCCATCGAGCGGGATCTAGACACAGACGTCGGTCCGCTCCTGTCGGAGGCGGCGACCCGGCTAGTGCGTGTGACGCTCGGCGGGCCGGCCGTGGTTGCAATCCAAGCACTGCCGCGATTGGCGCGTGCACTGGAGAGGAAGCCGGCCGAGCTTGACCCGAGGTCGGCAGCTCCCGGCATCGAGGTGCCAGCGATTCCGTCACTCGCCGCCAAAACGGAGGGGCCGCAGGCAGATCTCGAGCAGCTCGTGGCCGAGTGGTCCCGGTTCTTCGGACCATATTCACCCGCACGGCTCGAGGTGGTTTTCGGGCTCGAACCCGAGCGAGCCGAGGAGATCCTCAAGACACTGGCGGAGACCGAGACGGTGGTCGTCGACCGCCTACGTGTCGGCGACGAAGCGCCGGTCGAGATGTGCGACGCGGAGAATCTGGAGCGACTGCTACGGCTGGTGCGTGCCCGCTCGAGGCCGAGCTTCGAAACGCTCCCTCTCGACGAGCTGCCGGTCTTCCTCGCCTCCCATCAGGGTGTGGGCGCCGGCCCGTCTGAGGCAGAAGACCTGCGGCGACGTCTCGATCGATTGCTGCTCTATCCCGCGCCGGCAAAGCTCTGGGAGACCGAGATCCTTCCGGCTCGTCTCGATCCCTACTACCCGGAATGGATGGACGCACTCTTTCAGGAAACCGAGATCGCCTGGCAGGGGTGCGGTGTCCGAAGGGCATGCTTTCTCTTTCCTGCCGATCGCGAGCTTCTTGGTCGTTTGCAGAGCAAGACGGAGAAGGGCGGCAGCAGCGGAGACGGCAGTCGCGAGGAGGAGGCAACACTCGGCGAGCTATTCGTCGACCCGGCGGGCCGCTATGGGTTCGAAGAGCTCTTGGGCGACGGTGCGGAGTCGGCCGCCCTCGCCGAGCGTCTGTGGGAGTGGGCATGGCGAGGCAAGGTCTCGAACACGACCTTTGCTGCACTGCGCCGGGGCATCTCGTTCGGCTTCAAGGTGCCACCGGAGGCGGCGCCCAAGCCCGCGAGTCGACCCGGCCGCCGCCGCCGCTTCGACCGCTGGCAGAGCAGTAGACCGTTTGCCGGCGACTGGTTTCGCATGCCCGAGATCGGAGCACCGGCGGACGAGCTGGAAGCCGAGGAGCTGGCAAAGGAGCGCGTGCGCGTGCTGCTCGACCGCTACGGGGTTCTCTTCCGGGAGCTTCTCGCGCGCGAGGCGCCGGCGCTTCGCTGGGCGCGGATCTTTCGCAGCCTGCGGCTGATGGAGCTGTCGGGCGAAGTCCTGTCAGGTCACTTCTTCGCCAACATTCCCGGTCCCCAGTTCGCTACCCGAACGGCGGTGCGAAAGCTCTCCGAAGGTCTGTCGCAGGATCGAGTAGTGTGGATGAGCGCCCTCGATCCGGCGTCACCGTGCGGTCTCGGTCTCGATGCCTGGAAAGGACGCTTTCCCGCGCGCACGGCGTCGAATCATCTGGTGTTCCACGGCTCCCGACCGGTCGTCCTGTCGCGCGGAGGCGGCGCCCGGCTCGAGATCGAGGCTGCTGCCGACCATCCCGACCTGTCGCGCTATTTCGAGTTTCTCAAAGTGAGGCTGACGCGTCGCGTCGAGGCGCAGCACGCCATCGATGTCGAGTCGATCAATGGCCGCGCGGCGGCGGACAGTGCCTACGTCGAGGCGCTGAGCACGCTGTTTGCCGTCACCCGGGAGGGCTCGAGCCTGCGCCTGCGCCGTCGCTATTGAGCGACTTCCACGATGCCGCGCGATCGTAGACACGCTTGAAGACAATGCCGGGCGCGTCGACAGTGGCATCGCGCTTGACAGTCACGGTCAAGCGAGCGCCGTCAAGTGATAGCTCGTATGTCTCCCTGACTCTCGCGCCGTAAGCCGATTCGGCGGTGAAGACGAGCTCTTTTTTCTTCCACTTGCCGCCGAGGTTCAGCAGCCCGGCCTCGAAGTCATCGCTGGGCGCGCGACCGTCGGTGAAGAAGGTGCGCTCGAATCCATCGGCGAAGCGGATCGAGATCTTGGGGTCGGCATGGTCGATCTCGAGCCGCTGCGTGCCCTCTCCCGGGCGGCGAAGAGCACGCGCTTGCTTGCGACCGGATCCAGGCAAGCGGCGCGAGGGGCTGCTGCCCCAGTTCCCTCCGGGTCGCGCAGGGCCGCCCGGGAGAACTCTCGTGGGGGAGCGATCGAGATCGTCAAGCCGCTCGCGCATCACGTCCAACGGGTCGTCACTGTCCTTGGTGTTCAGCAGCCAGACGCCGCTGAAATCAGGCTTGTCGGCCGCCGTCGCCGGCTCGGCCCGCAGCGCGAGAAGGGTCAAAAAGGCGGTGGAAACGGCAAGTGCTCGAATCATCATGTCCTCAAGGTCCGTCAAGTGTATGGTCTTTCCCATATTTCTTATAAGCAACATGGATGCCGGAGGTGTGCCGAGAGCGACGTCGTCGTAACCGAGACGATCCGGGAGACATCTACTATGGTAGAGGCGTCGCCCGGGCGATCGATAGTCGGTGGCGGTCGGCTCGGAGGAGGACGGGAGTGTCGAACACGGCGATTTGGACCATGGCGCTGGGCGAAGATGTGCGGGAGGCGAAAGACGGTGACGCTCTGCTCGTGGCCGCCGCCCGCGGCGGTGACGACGAGGCATTTGGCGAGCTGGTCCGGCGGCACCAACGGCGGGTGTTTCGACTTGCGGGGCGCTTCTTCAAGCGTCAGGAAGAGGTCGAGGACGTGGCTCAGGAGACCTTCCTCCAGGCCTGGCGCAAGCTCGACACCTACCGCGCCAGGGCACCCTTCGAGCACTGGCTGACGAGGGTGTGCCTCAATTGCTGCTACGGCCGGTTTCGCAAGCGCAAGGGTGACGACCTGCCGCTCGAGTACGATCTTCCTTCTGCAGCGCCCGATCCCACCGCGCGCCTCGAAGCAGAGCGGCTTCTCGGCGCCCTCGCCCCTGATGATGCGTTTGTGCTGTTGTTGTTGCATGGTGAAGGCTGGTCGGTGGCCGAGATTGCGGAGCGTCTCGGCTGGAGCCGGGCCAACGTCAAGGTCCGGGCGCATCGGGCGCGCAAGAAGCTGCAGAAACTCCTGATGGAGACCTCGTCATGAACTGCAAGAGGGTGCGACTGTTGCTCTCGCAAGAACCTGCGCAGAACCGCGGAGAGCTCGATCGTCATCTCGATCGATGTCGAGCATGCGGCGCTTTCGCCGAGCGGCTGGAGAGGGCGCGCGAAGCGCTCCGCGACCACCATGCGGGTGCCGAGCCCGACTCGGCGTTTTCCGCCCGCGTCATCGCGCGACTCCCTCGTCGCTCGCCTACCGTCGGGTGGGCGGCGCTGCGACTCCTGCCGATCACCACGGCGCTTCTTCTGGTTCTGTCCGCCTGGGTATGGCTCGGGACCAAACCGCCGTCGGAGATGGTGGCGTCGGGACCGACGGACGATCTCGTCGGCTGGGTCCTGCAAGGGGCAAGTGAATGAACAAGGGGGTCGCCATTCTCGCCGTCTGCGCGCTGTTTTTCTCCGGTATCGCCATCGGCGCACTCGGCATGCACCTCTACTATGCCCGGCGGCTGGCCCATCCCGGCGCCCCGCCGGCTATGGCGACGCGCATCCTGGGCGGACAGCTGGATCGACGGCTCGACTTGACCTCCGAGCAGCAGCGCGAGATCGGGCGCATTCTGGCCGAGAGTCGACGCGAAGCGGCGGAGATCAGAGATCGCATGCGACCCGAGGTGGAGGCGCTGATGCAGAGAACAGAAGAGCGGATCGCAGCGGTGCTGACCGAGGCGCAGCGCCGGAAGTTCGAGGAGATGCGCCGTTTCGAACGCCGCCGCGTCGAGCAGTTCCTGCTCGGCCCCGTCGCCCCGCGTGGCCCGGGAGGCAGAGGACGTCGCGGTCCGTGGAGAGAGCCGATCCCCGCCCCGCCGCCACCGTAACCGGATGGAACATTGACGCATCTTGCTGGTTGGACAACAGGAAAGGGAGTCTCGAACCATGAACCGATCACACTCACTCAAGAAGCTCGTCGCCCTGGCATCGATCTTCACTCTGCTGCCGACGGCGGCTCTCATTGCCCAGCCGGCAGCACCCCAAGCTCCGGCGGCACCCGACGCCCGGCCACCACGCGGACCCGGATTCGGACATCGCGGCCCGGAGTTCTTCCTCGAGCGCATGGCCGAGGCATTGGCGCTCTCGGACGGCCAGATCGCCGGAATCGAAGAGCTGATGTCGGCTCACAAGATAGAAACGGCGGGACTCGAAATGGAAGCCCGCCTGGCGCACGAGACCGTGCGAGAACTCGTGGAGAGTGACGTCTTCGACGAGGCGGCGATCCGGGAAGCGGCGCAGAAAGCAGCCGATTCCCAGATCGAGCTCACCGTCGAGCGCGCACGGTTGCGCAGTGAGATCCACGCGGTCTTGACCCCCGAGCAGCAGGAGAAGGCCTCAGAGCTCAAGACGGTTCGCCAGGAGCGTCGACATCACTTCCGTGAGGGCCCGGGCGGCCGACACGGCAAGGCACCGCGCGCCTGGAGGCGATGAGAACCTCTCTTTCGAAAGGATTCACATGACGGCTCCGGGAAACCGGAGCCGTCGTGTCTTGTCCAGCGGCAGCGGCTCAGTCTCCGATCAGGCGGCGCCGAAGGACCTCGACCCGCTTGCGGTTGACGCCGAGATCGCTATTCCCGACGCGTGAGGCGGAGCGCACGTCGAGAACCTGGCGCTCGCCGTTCCACAGAAGCTCCAGATCATCGACGAAACGAAAGAGTGGCGAGGTGAACTCGGCATGGAGATACGGTCCATCCACGGTCACGATTCGAGCACCCGGCATGCCTTCGATAGCCTCGCGCGCCGATGCCATCGCCTCATCCTGAGAACCGCTGGCGGCGAGTGGTGCGATCGAGTGCGATCGACCCGAGGCCGTGCTCGAAACGCAATTCCGTTTCGATGGACAGGGCGCGAGGCGGCCGTCATGGAGACCGAGCGTCGCGGGTGGCTTGGAGAAGATGCTCAAGAACACAAACCTCGAGATGAGCAACACGCCGAGAGCGACGAGGATCCAGAGCGTAATGATGCCGAGTCGTTCTGTCATGGCCCTGGAGCCTCGGTCGGAGGGAGAGTATAGGGGTTTGGCCACGCGACCGCGAAGGATATCGCCGAGTGGCCTTCTACAACGTGACCGGCCGCGGGTCCGACGCGGGCTCGACCGAGCTCTCGGATCGAGCAACCGATTGGATCACCCGATAGAGCCGCCACCTGGCACTCCCAGTTACCGACTCGAGCATCTCCTGTTGCTCGAAGTAGGCGTGACCGGTGGGATCCGTGTGGATGAGTGCGTAGTCGAAGTAGAAAAAATCGTCCGTCCGCTCGAAGATCTGGCTCGGCAGCCACTCGAGGCCGAGAGCCCATGACGGATTCTCCCACTGCCTGAAGACCACCGGGCTGGTGGGAAACGAGGCGAACGAGAAACCGAGGCTCCCGCCCTTGAGCACCTGTCCGTAGGCAGCGTTCTGGAAGAAGGGGTAGGTCTTGACCACCTGGCTGAGCCGGTAGAAGTCGAGACCGAGGAGGCGGGGTTCGTCGGGGAGCGCGGCGAGTGACGCCTCGAGCCCCTCAAGCTCGAATCTCTCGAAGCGCTTCCAGGACGCGGTAGTTGCCACGGTGAGTGTGGCAAGGAGCACGAAGGCCACCGCCCAGCGCAGCCCCTGGCGGATTCTCGGCGGCGGCAGCGCAATGACCAGGAGTGCCATACCGATCGGCGTCCAGCGACGGGCGAAGCCGAGCGTGTTTTGGAGGTGGTCCGGCAGAAGCAGCGAGGCGACGAGCATGAGTGTGCCCAGCAGCAGGAACGTTGGAGCGATGCGGCGACCGAGCTGGTCCCGGTGCTCGAGCAGGCCGAGGACAAGCCAGACGGCGATGACGCCAAGGATCACCGGCTCCACCGGGCCCTGAAGCCCACCGAAGGCGCTGTCCACCCACTCGCCGGGGGCGAGTCGAGCCCAGGGCATCGTGCGCCAGGCGGTCTCGGAGTGAAAGTCGCTCTGCTTCATCGACGGCAGCCAAAGCAAAGCGAGGCCGAGCGCCGGCACGAGACCGGCGAGGCGCAGCCAGCCGCGCCTCGTCGGCAGCGGCGAGACGGCGGTCACGACGCCGAGCCACAAGACACCGGCAGCAAACCACAGCGCATGACTCGCATAGAGAACGAGCCCTCCGAGTCCGAGGATGAGAGGCTCCGACCGGCTCGCCGGGCGCCGCCTCAGACGCTCTTCGAGGATGATCCAGGCAAGGAAGACGACGGCGCCGAAGAGGAAGCTCAAGAAGCCCCAGTAGAGTGCGTGACTGAAGAAGAAGAGAGTAGCCAGCGGAATGAGCTCTGGGTGCCGAGCCTGGCGTCTGATGAGAAGCGCGAGCGCTCCGATCCACAGCCAGCCGAGAAGCAAGTAGGCGATGCGCCCCGCATTCTCGGCGCCGGTCACGAGCCAGGAGACGGCGAAAAGCCCGTATCCGAGACTGCCCGGGGCAAGGAGATTGAATCGGTACTGGCTCCCTTCGGACAGCGCTTCGGACGCGAGGCGCACCTGGGCGGCCTGTTGCGGCAGGTCGGTGATGGGGGGAAAGCGGACGCTCAGAAAAGGGAGCGACAGCAGGATCGCTGCGGCAAGTGCGGCGAAGACGCAGGAGAGCACGCCGAGCGAGCTATCAGCGGTCGAGTCAGCTCTGGAAGCCGTCGGGGATCCGGGCACGTCGGGCAGTGTGAACCGTACTCCGACGGCCGGTCAAGCGCCTTCGTAGACACCGATGTAGGGAAGGGTGCGAAAGCGGTTGTCGTAATCGAGCCCGTAGCCAACGACCCAGACGTCGGGAATCTCGAAACCCAGGTAGTCGACCTCGACAGGCACTTGCTGACGATCGGCCTTGCTCACCAGAACGCACTTCTTCACCGATGCCGGTCGTCGAGCCAGGAGGCTCTTCTCCAGGTAGTCGAGGGTATGTCCGGTGTCCACGATGTCTTCGACGATGAGGACGTGCCGGTTCGCCACGTCTTCGCGAACGTCCATGATGAGACGCACGGCGCCGGTCGACTCGGAGCCCGATTCGTAGCTCGACAGGGCAATGAAGTCGATCGAGTGAGGCACCTCGAGTCGCCGAGCGAGATCCGCAAGAAAGATGAAGGCGCCGCGCAGGACGCCGATGAGCAATACGTCATCGACAGTCGCGTAGTCGTGGTTGATGCGTGAAGCCAGGAGCTCGACTCGGGACAGGATCTCCTGCTCGGTCAGCAGCGGTCGCGGTGCGTTGATCGACATGGACGGGAGTTGCTCCGGGAAAAGCCGC
>JAOTUP010000086.1 GCA_029863825.1 Acidobacteriota bacterium
CGAGGAAGGCGCTACGTTCGACATCCTCGACAAGCGCGACTCCGAGATCCTCGCACTGAGGCAGAGCTGGGACTATCTCGTGACAAAGAAGCAGACGCTCGAGGTTGGCTGGCAGCTGCGCGAGTTCGAGACCGAGTACGAATACGTCGGGACGCGAGAGTTCGACAATCCGCTGGCCCGCATTCGACACGACTACGAGGAAGAGTTGACCGATCTGGCGGCCTTCTTCGAAGATCGGCAGGGCGCCGCCTACCTGGCGGATCAGTTCAATCTTTCCGACGAGCTGACGCTCGAGCTCGGCCTCCGCTACGACAACCACTCGTTGACCAGCGAGAGCTTCGTTTCGCCACGCTTCAATCTGGCCCATGCGATCGGCGAGCGGTCCGTGTTGCGTGCTGCGTGGGGCCGCTTCAATCAGAGTCAGAGAACCTACGAGTTGGGGGTGGAGGATGGCGAGCGTGAGTTTCATCCGGTCGAGCGCTCAGAGCATCGCATCCTCGGCGTCGAGACCTTCGTGGATCGCGGCGTCGCGGCCCCCGGCCTGGTGCTGAGAGTCGAGGTTTACCAGCGCGAAGTCGGCAATCCCCGGCCGCGATACGAGAACCTTTTCGAGCCCCTCAACACGTTTCCCGAGGTGGAGCCGGACCGTGTTCTGACCGTCCCTCGGAGGAGCGTTGCCGAGGGTGTCGAGGTGTTTCTGCGCAGCGGCTTCGGCCGCAAGGTCGGCTGGTGGATCAATTACACCTACGCCACCACGGAGGACGACGTCGATGGCATGTGGGTCCCTCGCCTGTTCGATCAGAAGCACGCTCTCAATCTCGATCTCGACTATCGAATCAGCGACGCATGGCGTCTGAATGTGGCATGGCGGCATCACACTGGATGGCCGACGACGCCGGTGAGTGTCGGGCAGGTGCAAGACGACGAGGGTGAGGTGGAGTTCGTGCCGGTCCTGGGTCCGATGAACAGCGACCGTTTGCCTGCCTATCACCGGCTCGACTTGCGGGCGAGTCGCCGATGGGAGGCGAGACGGGGTCTGGTCGACTTTTTCGTCGATATTCAGAACCTCTACGACCGGCAGAACATCGGTGGGTTCGATATCGAGATCGATGACGAGGACGGGACTCTCGTTCGGTTGGGGGAGGCGTGGGCGGGCATTCTGCCGTCCGCAGGCATCAGCTTCGAGTTCTGAGCAACGTCCCGGCGGCGCCTATGAGGAAAGCCGTCGGCGGTCGCTGAGCACCTCCTTGGGCGCAGGAGAGACCCCGGGCTCGACGGTGTCGGCGTGCGGGCGAGGGCTCAGGCGCCGCCGAATGTCGATCCCCGAGAGATGGCCAGGATGCCTTTCTCGACGTGATGATCGAGCCCGGTTCCGAGCAGCACGGCCGCTACCGCTTCGTCGGGCCGTAGTCCCTCGATCGTGCCGTGCAGCTCGATGGCCTCGGCTGAGAGCGCCAGCTCTTCGTCTTCGTAGTCCAGATGCAACGCGGTCTCCGCAGCCACCCATTCGAGAAATCTCGCAAGCGCCAGACCCTCGATGTCGATGGACGGTGCGGCACTGAGAATCCAGTCCCAGTCCGTCCCGAAAAGATCGAAGCTGCCTTTTTCCACAGACCCGTCAGGCTGCAGATTCAGCTCTTCACCGACTGCAGCCGCGTGCCGCTCCTCGCCTCGAATCAACGAGACCGAACCGGTTCGCACCCTCACGCGAAGGGTGTCTTCCACGCCTCCGAGACGGACTTCGAACTGAGTTCCGACGTCGACGACGGTCCCGTAGGGCGTGACCACTTCGACCGCGGCGGGGCTGGCGGGTGAGAGCCCGGAGTCGATGTAAACAGCCCCCTGCAGGAGCTCGAGGCGAGATGGCGAGCCGAGTCGGGCCCGCGTCTGGGAGTCGAACCGAACCGATTGCCCGCCGCCGAGCCGAATTGCGATGAGGTCCGCGAGACCGTCCGCCGCGCTCCCGGTGACAAGCTCGACACCCTGCGCCAGTGAGCCGCCGACCGCGAGGCGCGAGCCGTCAGGTGGTGCCGGCTTTGCCGGTTCTTCCAGCCAAACATCTCCGCGAATCAGCTCGATCGTGGCGACCACCGGTCGCACAGTGTGCGCGTCTTCGCTCCGCAGCAGCCAGAAAGCTCCGACCGCCACGGCGAGAGCAGCCGCCAGTGCGGCCGGTACGAGGCGACGGATCAAGCGCGGGCGTCGCCGGGCGTCGACGGTATTGAGCCACTCTGCCCTAGCGGCGGCCTTGACGACGTGAAAATCGGCGACCGGGATCTCGGGGCGGCGGCCGGCGCTCTCGAGAAGCTGACGGATCTCGTCCTCACTGCGCGCGCCGTCGTCGCCTGGCTGTCGAAGTATCGTCGTCTGTTCTGTCATGTCGTCCACCGTGATCCCTTACGCGCTTCTCAAAGCGCCCGGCGAGAGTTGGTTGCTGAGATCGAATCGAGCGTACTCGTCGCGAAACGAGCCGCGCGCCCGGGTAAGCAGCGATTCCGTGGCTTTGGGGCTCAGGTTCAGACGGCTGGCGATCTCCTTGACCGAAAGATGTTCCAGGTACTTCCACTCGAGTGCGCGGCCATAGTGAGGCGGCAGGCTGTCGAGTGCCTCGTGAACCAGATCGGCGTGCTCGGCGCGCAGCAGTAATCGTTCCGGATCACTGGGCGTCACCGAGCGGCCGGTCGAATCGGCTGCCACCACTTCGTCGCTCAGCTCGACTTCTCGGCCGTTCTTGTTCGAGCGAAAGTGGGCTGCAATCTCGTTGCGACAACAGGCGCAGAGCCAGGTGGTGAGAGCGGCATCGCCGCGGTACGTCTCGAGCTTTGTGATGACTTTGCAGAGAGTCGACTGGACGATGTCACGTGCCAGGTCGGCGTTGCCATCCAGCCGGCGTTGGGCGAATCGGTACAGAACCGGGATGTAGGCATTCGAAAATTGCTCGAATGCCGTCTCGTCCCCGGCAAGGATTTGCCGGACGAGCTTGCGATCCTTTCGATGTCGTCGCCGCTGCACGGTGCGCGCTCTCTTCGTCGTCGCCTGGTTGCGGGCTGTAAATGGTCTTCGAGCCTATGCCAGAAACCGTTTGCGCGCCCAATCGGTTAGATGCTCCCGGACGGTGAATCCTTCGGTGAGTTTCCGGCCTTGCGTTGCCTACTCGGAGAAGACGTCGGTCTGAAACACCCGGAGCGCACGTCTCGCTGGCGCGCCGGCTCATGCCGTAGCCGGCGCTTCGTGCACACCGAACAAGTGGGGGGCGCGACATCCGGGAGCGAGATGCCGGCTCAGGTGCAGACTGAAAGCTGGCCATTGGAAGCTCGAGAGGTGCTGTCTCGCCGTCGGGACTCTTGGCGGTCGCGGACCACGAGCCTTGCCGCATGTCCCGCCGGTCCGGTACCATTCGCCAGTCTAGCCAGGAGTTGCGGAGTCAATCGAGCGGGCGGCGTGGACGATGAGCGAAAAAGCCGGCAGGGAAATACGTCACGGGGCCTATCCCGAGATCACCTGGCCCGCGATTCTCGTCGGCTATGGGCTGGGCGCGATCATTGCCGTGTCGATCGGCTATCTGAGCCTCAAGCTCGGTTTCTCGATCGAAGGTTCGGAGCTCGCCGCCATTCTCGGCTTCGGCATTCTGCGCGGCGTGATGCGGCGCAAGTCGATCATCGAGAACAACATCAACCAGACACTCGCCTCGGCGGTCAACGGCGCCTCCGCCGGCATGATGTTCTCGATTCCGGCGATCTTCATTCTCGGCTACACCGACTTCAACAAGCTCCTTATCGTGCTCGCCTGCATTGCCGGTGGCGTGATGGGTATCGCCTTCATCATTCCTCTGCGAAAACAGATGATCGATTTCGATCGCCTCGCCTACCCGGGCGGCATCGCCACGGCCGCCGTGCTCAGAGCTCCCGGCGCGGGGATTCGCAAGGCGAAGCTGCTGATAGGAGCTGCGGCGTTTGCCGCTGTGGTCCATCTCGTGAGTTTGACGACTGGCTTCGAGGACTGGAATCTGGGAGCGCTGCTCGGTCTGCCGGAATACATGAACGGCATCTGGTACATCTCGCTTCTGACGATCGGTACGGCCTACCTCGCCGGCCGCGGCGGGTTCTTCTTCGTCATCGGCGGCTATGTCTGCTACTGGTTCCTGGCGCCGATCATGGACGTCCGCGGCATTTTGCCGACACCGGCGGAGCTCGAGTCGGCGGGGCAGGGGATGGCCACCTACCTGCGCCTGCAGCTCTTTCGCCCGGTCGGCATCGGCATGCTGATCGGCGGCGCCTTGACCGGCATCGCGCTCGCCCTGCCGCTTGTCAAGGCGGCCATCCAGTCGATGCAGCAGGCGGCGAAGGTGAAATCCGCCGTCTCGCGTGACGAGCTGCCGATCAAGTTTCTGTACATGGGCATTGCCGGTGCGGTCGTGCTGCTGGGCGTCACCGCCGTTCTGTCGGTACCGGAGATCGAGACGTGGCGCGTGATAACGATGGCGATTCTGGGGACGATCTGGATCTGGCTCGCCGGCGTCGTGCTCTCCGAGTGCATCGGACGGACAAACTGGTCACCGCTCTCGGGCATGACCTTGATCGGTGTGACGATCCTGATCTTCGTCGGCAGCGGCCACGGCGACCGGGAGACGGTGGTGGCGTCGATCGTCGTCGGAGCCGCCATGTGCGTGGCCATGGCCCAGGCGACGGATCTCATGATGGATTTGAAAACCGGCTACCTGGTCGGAGCGATCCCGCGCAAGCAACAGATTGCGCAGTTCCTCGGTACCTGGCTCGGGCCGATCCTGATCATGGGCCTGATCGTGGTTTTGCACCAGGCGTACGGCATGGGCTCGGACAAGCTGCCGGCACCCCAGGGACAGGCGCTGGCGACGGTCATTCAGGGCATTCTCGGCGGCGATGTGCCGCTCGACAAGTACCTGGCGGGAGCCGGCCTCGGAGCGCTGCTCTCGGCCTCCGGCGTCGGCGGGATCGGCATCATGGTCGGTCTCGGCTTCTACTTGCCGTTCAACATCATCCTGACGTATACGATCGGTACCATCCTGCGCGAGGCGACCGATCGCAAGCTCGGCCATCGCTGGGCCGACGACACGGGCATTCCGCTGGCTGCGGGTCTCATCGTCGGCGAGGCGTTGATCGGGGTCGGCTATTCGCTGATGATCGTCTTCGGGGGCGGCGGCTGATGAAGACGCTCGGGTATCTGCTGATCAGTGGCGGCTTTCTCGCCGGCGCGTACCTGGCTGTCGAGCAGCGGGATGGTGTCCCGACGGCGATGTTTCTCGCCGCGCTCGTCGTCGGCGCGATAGGTGTGGCAATGGTGCGAGTCGCCGCGCATCAGGAGCGTACGCATGCCGACACGATCAGTGCCAATCTGGGGGTCATAGAACAGAGCCTGGCGTCGGTGGTCGAGAAGGTCGGAAAACTCGATGACGGCAAGAACGAGATCGACGTTTACGATCTGAGACACCGAATCGACGAGGAGTTTCCGGACGATCTCGATGCCTTCGTGCAGGCTCGGCAGTCGATCGTCCACAGTTTCGGCCTGCAGGCCTACGCCGACGTGATGAACCCCTTCGCCGCCGGCGAGCGCTATCTGAACCGAGTGTGGTCGACGTCCGCCGACGGCTATATCGATGAGGCGCACACGTACGTCGTCAAGGCGCGTGAGCAGTTCGAGAGCGCCCTCCAGGTCTACCGCGGCCTGCGCCGGATCTGATTTTCGCCCCATCCGAACTTCGCTCAACGAGACGGAGGATTTTCATGACAGACAGCTCCGACCTCCCCGGTGTGGTCGAGCGCTTCCTGCGCTATGTGCGAATAGACACGCAGTCGGACGCCGACTCGAAGACGACGCCTTCGACCGAGAAACAAAAGGACCTCTCGAGGCTGTTGGCTGACGAGTTGCGAGCGCTCGGCCTTGCCGACGCGGAGATGGACGAGCACGGCTACGTCTACGCGACGCTGCCTTCGACGCTGACCGCCGGAGAAGCCAGCGCCAGTCCGACCGTGGCATTGGTCGCGCACGTCGATACGGCGCCCGGGGAGCCGGGGGGACCCGTCGTTCCGGTGATCCACCGCGGCTACGATGGTTCGGTGATCGCGCTTCCCGGCAAGCCGACGGTGACCCTCGACCCGGCGCGCAGCCCGGCACTTCTCGACCATATCGGCCATGACCTCATCAGCTCGGACGGCACGACGCTTCTCGGGAGTGATGACAAGGCCGGCGTGGCGGTGATCATGCAGCTCGCCGAGGATCTGCTGGCCGATGTCGCGTTGCCGCGGCCACCGATTCGCATCTGCTTCACGGTGGACGAAGAGATCGGCCGCGGTGTCGACAAGCTCGATCTCGAGCGCCTCGGCGCCGACGTCGCCTACACCATCGACGGCTCGGGCACCGGAACGCTGTCGTTCGAGACCTTCAATGCCGCCGAGGCGGTGATCGAGGTCACGGGCGTCAACGTCCATCCGGGGTATGCCAAGGACGTGATGGCGAATGCCGTCACCACCCTGGCCGGGATCCTCAGTCGTTTGCCGGGCTCCGAAGCACC
The DNA here is from genome assembly GCA_029863825.1 of Acidobacteriota bacterium. GTDB lineage: Bacteria > Acidobacteriota > Thermoanaerobaculia > Multivoradales > JAHEKO01 > JAOTUP01. The sequence goes on from JAOTUP010000086.1 coordinate 6,548, forward strand.
CGAGACGACAGCAGGCCGGGAAGGCTACTGGTGCCCGATGGAATTCGAGGGGACAATCTCGACCGCCAAAGCCAAGATGATCCTGCGCGACTTCACCTGGGACGGGCTGACGCGGCGCAAGAGAGTGGTCGAGTCATTGGTCGACGCTGCACGTCTCGAGCACCCGCGGACCAAGATCGAGCTGACGATCACCGATCAATACAAGAACATGCGGACCTACATCGAGGAGAAGGACTTGCGCGCGGTGTCCTTTGCTTTGGAGGCGGCGAAAGAGATGGGGATCGAGATCGAGGTCGAGCTGGTCCGCGGCGGCACCGATGGGTCGCGGATGTCGGAGATGGGCTTGCCGACGCCGAACGTCTTCAACGGAGGTCACGACTACCATTCGCGCTTCGAGTGGAACACGGTGCAGAACCTCGAACTGTCGTTGAAGTACGTGAAGCGCCTGGTGCGCTACTGGGCCGCGCACGGCCGGGATCCCGTCTCGTAGCGGCGGCCAGGCATCGACGTGCCGGGCTCTCAGTCGGACACCGCTCTCGCGAAGAGTACAGCGCGCAATCGACGTCATCATCTAGCGCCCGGTGGCGGGATCCGCTGCTCGAGACGCGAGTCGGAGCGACCGGTCCGCGCCATGATGCACGACGTCAGCCCAAAGCTCCCTGAGTCGACCTCGACGTCGAGTCTCGAGTCGAGCGCCTCTCAGTCTATGTAGCCGAGGGCCTTGAGGGTCTTGCGATCCAGGTCCGCTGCCGGCTGCTCCGAAGCAGGCGGTTCACCGAAGCTCTCGCGCAGCGCCTGCAGCCGCGTCGCCAGCGCTTCGGTCGTCTCCGGCTCGATCTCGGCCAGATCGTTGAGCTCGCGCGGATCCTGGTCGAGGTCGAACAAGAAGCGAGCATTGCGCAGGCCTTCGTAGTTGCA
>JAOTUP010000087.1 GCA_029863825.1 Acidobacteriota bacterium
TCTCAGTTGCCTTCAGGGCGCAGGCGCCGCCTCCGGGGCTGCTGCGACCTGCACCGCAGCCTCGAGGTCGGCGAGCGCGGGCATGCCTTCCCAGCGTGCCAGCTCATCGTCGCCACGCTCCAGGATCAGGGCGGGGATGGTGGTGACGTGAGCGCGGCGCGCCTCGGCAAGGCCGTCTTTTTCCGCCAGGGTGACGGTTCGCAGCTCGATCCCTGTTCGGTTTTCGGTGAACTTCCACGCCTCGCGGACGGCCTCCGGGCAGCCCGAGCAGGCGGGATGCGTGAAGAGGCGCAGCACCAGGGCGCTCATCGGGCGCCCTCGCCCGGGCGTCTCGCCGGCGTGCCGCGGTCAGCCATCGAACCCCTCGCAGTGGATGCACTCGTCCAGCTCGTGTTCGGCCATGTAGGCGGTGAAACCGGCGATCGCGGTGTCGCCCGTCACCAGACTCGTCGTGTCGGCTCCCTCCGCGAGCTTGACCTTGACGATCCAACCCTGTTTGTACGGGCTCTTGTTGAGGATGGTCGCATCGCCGGCCACCTCTTCATTGACGGCGACGATCTCGCAGGCAAAGGGTGATTTCACCGGTCCGACCCACTTGCCGCTTTCCACCGTCGCCAGGCTCTTTCCCGTCTTGACCGATTTGCCCACTTTCTTGGCCCGACAGTGGAGCATGGCGCCGGCCATCGACTGGGCGATGTCGGTCATCCCCAGATCGAAGGTTCCGTCGCCGGTGTTGCGCAGCCAGACGTTGTACTCGATGTGGTAGCTCAAGTCGTCCGGCAGAAAACAGTTCTTGATCTCGCCCATCGTTCGCGTTCTCCCGAGTCCGTGAGAAGAGTGGTGAGAATCTCCGATCAGTAATAGAGGACCATCTTGGATTCCAGCCCGCGATCGACCATGTAGGCCGCTCCGACAACGCCGTCGCATTCCTCGATCAGGTCGTCTTCGGTCATGTCGTGAAGCTGCAGGGCGGCGGAACAGACCTTCATTTCGACGCCCGCCTCTTTGGCCTCGCGGATGAAATCGATGATCTTCTTTCCGCCTTCCTTGGCCGTCAGCCCCTCGGCGACCCCCTTCTTCATCAGCAGGACACCGTCGATCTGGAAGATCATCTCCGCCTCGTTGTCCATGATGGCTGCCATGTTCGCCATGTAGAACGGCGTCGCGCACCGCTGTTCGGTTTCCGGACCGGTAGTCACGAAAACGGTGACAAGGCCTTCGTCATCCATCGCAGATCTCTCCTATCCGGCGACGCCCGCCGCAGTCTGTTGGTCAATCTCGCCATTCTCGTGCAGCCGAAGGTCCCAGTCGTAGATCGCCTCCATTTCGTGCGGCTGCGGCATGGAAGGGAACAGCTCGAGCCCGAAGTGCGACTCCAGGGCGCTCACGGCGGCCTCGGCGACGGTATGTGGATCGGGAGGCGGGATGATCGTCTGCCTGAGGGCGGTTGCGTCGGTCATCGGCTCTTGCAGCACGCTCGTCGCAAGGCCGTTATCGGTCTCGATCGCCAGTCCCGCAAGACAGCAAAGCCCCTCGTTGAGTGCCAGAACGTGGACGTGCGCCACTTCGCGACCGCCGATCTCCACTCGCCCCGACGATGAAGCAACGGTTCCAGCACCGAGCGCCAGCAGTGCTGCGACGATGGCCTGCCCAAATCGTTCGGCCAGTTCCTCAGCGTCTTCGGACACACCGATCTCGGCGGCGCGCGAGCGGGGCACGCTCAAGGCAAGCAGGAGATGGCCCGGTCCGACGAGCGTGGTCCCGAGTCCTCCGCGGCGTCGAACGACAGGGATCCCGTGCTCGGCGCAGAGCCCCAGATCGATCTCGAGTGGTGCACCGGTCGTTTGATCCAACGACACGACCGGAGACGCTGGGCTGATGAGGATGAGAGCGGGCTCGGACGCGTGGTCCAGGCCGGCGGTGACGGCATGAGGAATGGAGTAGGCGCGAATCGGACCGACCTCTCCCATGTCCAACAACCGTGCTCGCATCCCTGTCTCTACCAGTCCATGGTGTGTCGTGCAACCATCCGGACGCTTGTCATGCGCCGTTAGATGAAGAGCGTGATGTCCGCGTCGGCGGCGAATTCGAGGAAGGTCGCCGCGCCGCCCAACTCGACGCCATCGATGAAATCGTCTGCGGAAAAGCCGAAAACGTCCATCGTCATCTGACAGCCGATGAGGCGCACATCGGATTCCACGCAGGCTTCACGCAACTGTTCGATCGTGGCCACGCCCTTCTTCGCGAAGGTCCTCTTCATCATCGCTGTGGCAAAACTCTCGAAACCCGGGACGACGCCGGAAACGATGTTGGGAATCGGCCAGGAGAAGCGCTGAAACCCTTCCGACCCGAAAGGCATTTTCATCGGCATCGCCGGGTTGGAATGCGGCGCGACCTTGGCCTTCAAGTCCTTCATCAGCAACGGCAGGCCGTAAAAGGTGAAGAACACCGCCACTTCCATGTTGAGAGCAGCGCCGGTGGAGGCGAGAATAAACGGCGGATAGGCCCAATCCAGAGTGCCCCTCGAGGCAATCAGGGCCATCCTTTTTTGATCACCATTTCCGCTCATCGATTCTCCTTCTCAGGCTCGTCGAATCCAGAAGGTGTATTCGCCGTCGCCTTCGCTCTGTTCCACGATCTGATGGCCCGTACGGCGGCTGAATGCCCCGACATCCGGGATCGAGCCGGGGTCGGTGGAGATCATCTTGAGCACTTGGCCGACCTCGATGGTGTCGATCGCTTTCTTCGTCTTGAGGATCGGGAGCGGGCAGTTGAGGCCTCGGCAGTCGAGCTCCATTGCGGGCTCGTCGTCGGCCTTCGAAGCAACCTCCTCGACCTCCGGCTCCACGTTACCGGACTCGTGGGTCGTTACCGTGTCTGACATCGCGTCCTCCTTGCGCAGTCGATGGTTGACACTTGTTCTCGCCCATTCCGCGGACTGGGCAAAGCATCGCTCAAAAGCGAATTTGAATGACATCACGGTATGCGACTCTTGGAATCAAGTCAAGAAAATCAGGACCTTGCGACGCGCTCGACGACGGGCGTCCCCGGAGCTGGCAGTTGGTCATTTGCCGCCTCACGCCCTATAATCCGTCCAGACTTTGAATCCCACTGCGGCAGGAAGGAGAGAGGGCGTCAGCTATGCGAGATGTCTCCGACATGCTTCTCGAGCGAATCGCGCTCAGGTTCCGGGCTCTCGGGAACCCGGTGCGCCTGAGGATTCTGCACACTCTTGGCGACGGCGAGCTCTCGGTCGGCGACGTGCAGGTCAGAATCGGGTCGAGCCAGGCCAATGCGTCGAAGCACCTCGCGGTGCTCCGTAGCGTTGACTTGGTGACGGCGCGCCGTGACGGAGTCAACGTCTACTACCGTCTCCGCGACGAGGCGGTGCTGTCACCGTGCGAGACGGTGTGTGACTCGCTCCACGAGACGGCAAGCGACGAGGTCGTGGCGATCCGGACGGGCCGTGAGCGGATGCTCGCCGCTCGCTGAGGCGGTCGGCAGATGAAACCTCATCCAGCGATGAGAGCAGCGGACAGAGCAGAGGGGGGATCATTCCTCGGAGCATGCGTCTTTTGGCAGCCCCAAGAGGGGGTGGAATACCCCGGTCGTTGGTAGGTTACTACCCCACCCAAGTAGGCGTTGTGGCAGTGCGAAGGGACTGAAAAGCTATACCTCCGGGGGTACATCGACGTAGTCCCGGTATCGAGAAAACGGCTCGCTTCCAGGCGGGTTTTTACGCAGGAGGTAGACATGAGAGCAGGGGTTTCAATCTCGCGGCTGACTGTGCTCGCGCTGGTCGCGGCCCTCGTACTGCCGACGGCAGTCGGCGCCACGAACGGCTATTTGATCCACGGCATCGGGACCAAGTCCAAGGCCCTCGCGGGAGCCGGCGTAGCTTTTCCGCAGGACGCGCTGGCGCCGGGCACCAACCCGGCGGGGCTGGCATTTGTCGGCAAGCGCTTCGACGCCGGACTGTCCATTTTCAACCCCAATCGCGAGTACACGATCAACGGGAACCCCTCGGGTTTCCCAGGCACCTTCGGGCTCACACCCGGAAGAGTCGAGAGCGACTCGAACTACTTCCCGGTGCCTAACTTCGGCGCGTCCTGGGAGCGGGGCTCCAATGGCGCCCTCGGGATCGCGGCCTACGGCCAGGGCGGCATGAACACCGATTGGCCTACAGCCACGTTCTACGGCACTCAGCCGACCGGCGTCAACTTTTCTCAGCTCTTCATCGTCAGCACCTGGGCGAAGTCCTTCGGCGAGGGCAGGCATGCCATCGGCATCTCGCCGATGTTCGCGTTCCAGATGTTCGAGGCCAAGGGTATCGAGGCATTCGGGATGTTCTCGTCCGATTCGTCCAAACTGTCGAACAACGGTGACGACACATCGACCGGCTTCGGTGGAAAGATCGGCTACCTTGGCGAGTTCAGTGACACCGTGTCTTTCGGTCTGTCGTATCAGAGCACGATCAGCATGGGAGAGTTCGACGATTACGCCGGGCTCTTCGCCGAGCAGGGTGGTTTCGACGTCCCGTCGAACTGGTCGGCGGGGTTCGCTTTTACCATTGGTGACAGTGGCGTGCTGCTGCTCGACTATCAGGAGATCAAGTACACAGACGTGGCCTCGGTGAGCAATCCGTTCGCCAACATCTTCAATCTTTTTGGCGGGATCGTCGATCCGCGACCGTTTCTTCTTGGCGGTAACCAGGGCGCCGGGTTCGGCTGGCAGGACATGTCAGTGGTCAAGCTCGGCTACCAGTGGGGCTCCGACGACTGGGTCTGGAGACTGGGCTTTTCGACCGGTGACCAGCCGATCGGGACGAGCGAAGTGCTGTTCAACATCCTCGCACCAGGCGTGATGGAAGAGCACTACACGTTTGGTTTTACCAAGACGATGGGCGAAGGGCGAGAGTTCAACTTCGCGCTCATGCACGCGCCGTCGGTGAGTATCAGCGGGCCAAACCCGCTGGAGGCGCCCGGGCAACAGACAATCGGTCTGGAAATGGACCAGTGGGACATCGAAGTGGGCTTCTCCTGGGGCTTCTGAACCCCGAGACACGCACTCGAAGACATCGAGCGGCCGGCTTCTTGCCGGCCGCTTTTCTTGTGTTCCCGATGTTCGAAGCCCACCCGTTGGGAGATTGCCTGGGCTGTTCGGCACGAATATAATCTCGTTGTAAATACAGCCGGGGGTATCAATGGGAGAACCGATGGCGAGCGGGGTGAGAGAGGTACCGGAGAAGTGGGCGAAGGTCATCGACCACGAGAGTTGCATCGGCTGCCATGCCTGCTCGACGGCGTGCAAGTCGGAGAACGACGTACCGCTCTCGGTCAACCGGACCTACGTCAAGCATGTCGATATCGGAACGTTCCCGCAGGCGCGCCGCGCCTTTCAGGTGACGCGCTGCAATCAGTGCGAGGACTCGCCCTGCACCATCGCCTGCCCGACTGCTGCCATGCACCGTCGACCGGACGGCATAATCGATTTCGACAAGTCGATCTGCATCGGCTGCAAGGCGTGCATCGCCGCGTGTCCCTACGACGCGATCTTCATCAACCCGGAAGATCACTCGGCGGAGAAGTGCAACTTCTGCGCTCATCGGCTCGACGTGGGCCTCGAGCCTGCGTGCGTCGTAGTGTGCCCGACCGAGGCGATCATGGTCGGCGACATGAACGATCCGACGTCACGGGTGGCGCAGATGATCAATCGTGAGCCGGTAGCGGTGCGTCGGCCGGAGAAGGAGACGCGACCCAAGCTCTTCTATCGTGGAGCCCATCAGGCAACGCTCGATCCGCTGGCGGCCCAGCGGCCCAAGGGCGGGCTCTTCATGTGGAGCCAGCAACAGAAAGGTCCCCACCACGTGGTCTCGGGCCATCCGGGTGGTTCGCCGAAGCACAACTCCTCGGCGGCCGCGGTCGTCGCCTACGACGTGCCGCACAAGATGCCCTGGGACTGGCGAGTGAGTCTCTATACCCTCACCAAGGGCGTCGCGGCCGGCGCCTACCTCGTGCCGCTGTTGCTCGTCCTCATGGGCTGGCTGGATGCCACGAGCTCGCTGTGGGTGTGGGGCGCGCCGATCGTCGGCGGCCTGTTCCTCGGCCTCACCGGTCTGCTTCTCATCTGGGATCTCGAACACCCGTTGCGCTTTTACATGATCTTCACCAAGGCGCAGTGGCAGAGCTGGCTGGTCAAGGGAGCCTTCATCATCGGCGGCTACTCGCTGGTCCTCGGGCTGCACTTCCTGACCGGCGTTCTCGATCGCGGAGAAGCGCGGGATGTGCTGGTTCTCGCGGGGCTGCCGCTGGCGGTGCTGACCGCCGTCTACACGGCGTATCTGTTCGCTCAGGCCAAGGCGCGGGATCTCTGGCAGAGTCCGCTGCTGCCGCCGCATCTGCTCGTCCAGACCTTGCTCGCCGGGTCCGCCGTTCTGTTGCCGGTGGCGTACTTCCTGGCGCCGCAGGGGGTGACGCCGATGCTGCGGATTCTCGCCGCCTCGAGTCTCACCCATCTGCTCTTCGTGCTCGGGGAAACGACGCTGGCGCACGCCACGGCGCACGCTCATCTCGCCAATTGGGAGATGGTCTGGGGGCGCTACAAGAGCTGGTTCTGGGCCGGTGCCCTGTTCGTGGCCGCCGGCGTCGCTGCTCCCTGGGGAGGCGTGGCCCTGGCGCCGCTGGCCCTTCTCGGGCTGCTCTGCTTCGAGCACGCCTACGTGCAGGCCGGCCAGGCGGTGGCGTTGGCATGAGCGGGCAGCGTGGGAGGACTCGAAACCGGTCGGAGATGGCGATAGACGAGAGGGAGTGTCTTCGATGAATGTCAAGAATCTCAGTCAACGCTTGAGCGCCGCCCGTGAGGCGGCCGAGGCACGTGGTGACTCCTTCTACCCCGGGCCGAGTCGGATCCACCTGGCGTCGTTCCCGCCGAAGGAGCGCTGGGACGACTGGGTCGAGCTCGATTCGAAGGCGTGGCCGAAGCGCGTCGAGAAGCGCTACATGCTGGTGCCCACGACCTGCTTCAACTGCGAGTCGGCCTGCGGTCTGCTGGCGTATGTCGATCGCGACTCACTCGAGGTCAAGAAGTTCGAGGGCAATCCGGAGCATCCCGGTTCGCGGGGCCGGAACTGCGCCAAGGGGCCGGCGACAATCAACCAGGTGACCGACCCCGATCGCATTCTCTATCCCCTGAAGCGCGCCGGCAGACGCGGCGAGGGCAAGTGGGAGCGGATCAGTTGGGACGAAGCGCTGGACACGGTCTCGTCGCGCATCCGCGAAGCCATGCAAGAGGGCCGTCACGACGAAGTGATGTATCACGTCGGTCGCCCCGGCGAGGACGGTTTCACCGAGCGGCTGATGGCGGCGTGGGGTGTCGACGGCCACAACTCGCACACCAACATCTGCTCGTCGGGCGCGCGCGCCGGCTATCAGCTCTGGTG
>JAOTUP010000168.1 GCA_029863825.1 Acidobacteriota bacterium
CGGGAGCTTTATGTCCGCGTCTTTCGAGAGATGGCGGAGACGGTGGCGGCGATCCAGCCGGCGGACGGTCTCTGGCGATCTAACCTCCTGGAGTCGCGCACGTCGATCCCGGGAGAGACGAGCGGCACAGCGCTGTTCTGCTACGCGCTGACGTGGGGCATGCGCACTGGCGTACTGGAGCGCGACCACTACCGACCGGTTGTGGAGAGGGCGTGGGCGGGGCTCTACGGCTTGGTGAACGACGACGGTCGTCTGGGCTGGGTGCAGAAGCCCGGAGCCTCGCCACATGCGACCAAGGAGAGGAATTGGGCCGTCTACGGGACGGGGGCTTTTCTCCTGGCGGGTTCGGAGTTGCTGATGCTCGGCGGTAAGTGAGCGGCACGCGGCCGACGGTCCGTTGTAGCGGCGTAGGTGGCGATGCGGAGGAGATGACGCGGCACACGCCGACGCAAGGCAACTCGGAGCAGTCGTGGGAATCCGAAGCTGCGATACACGCAGGGTCGCTAGCGGTTCTGCTCACCTCGTGCGGGGGACTGGAGACGGTAGAGGAGGGTCATCGCTGGCGATCTCGTTCAGGTCGACTTGTCGCTGGTCGAGGTGGCTCGTTGCTAGAGATACCCGAACGCCCGTAAGCGCTGTTCGAGCTCGGGATCGAGAGCTGCTTCCTCCGCCTCGCGACGCGTTTGGGGACTGGCGAGCTTCTCCGCGCGGAGAGCCCGAAGCGCCGCGACCCGAACCGGAAAGGCGCTCGCCAGGTCACGGTCTTCCGCCGGATCGGCCGGCCAGCGGTAGAGCTGAGTCTCGCTTTCTTTTCGGCTCCGTCGATCGATGAGCTTCCATTCACCGACGACGATCGACGCTGTGACGCCCTTGATCAGGCCGCGACGTGCGCAAGGGTCGGGCGAGTCGAGAATCGCCGCTCGGTGAAGCTGCGAGGAGGGTCGTTTCACTGTGGACTGAGGCGACGGTGAGTCTCGCGGTGAGGTCCGCCGAAACAGTCTTCGCGCCATCGGGCCGGGGTCCGCGCATGCGAGGGCGAGTCCCGCGACGAGAGAGAGCTGGCGCTGAGATCGGTCTCGGGCTCACATGCTTGTCGCGCTTCTGAAAGCTCTCTGGCCATTCAGCCGCCAGGAAGGGTGGAGTAATAGCGTTGGAAGCGACTGCAAGAATGCGCGCGTCTTTGCCGTCTTTGCATTCAGGGAGGATGAAGATGAAGCGACTTTGCGCTCTGATGCTGATGACGGTTCTCATGGGTGGCCTTGCGCGACCTGACAAGCAACTGGAGGCGGCAGTTACTTTCCTGGTACACAACCGTGAGCTCTGCGCGGCGGTCGCAGCATCGGGTTCTTCCATCTCGGATGCGGCGGTGGTTGCGGGTCGTCGCGCGTTGGCGCGGGAGACACTCGCAATAGCGGAAGCGCTTCTGGATCAGGTCCCTGACGGCTCCGAAGCGAAGCGGCTGGGAACCGACGTTCTCGGCCTTCAACGGCGCTTGTGCGGTGGCGCTGAACCGCAGGGCGACCCTGAGGCCGTGAGGCGTCAGCACGAGGAGACCTCGAGCGAGCTTTCGCGCGTGATGCCTGTGAGCGCTGCGCGGCGTGACGAGATCCTCTTGCGATTCCTCGATCGACGGGAGGGCGCTGTGATGACAGCCGTCGCTCAGGTCCGGTCGCGGCCGGCGGCATCACAGGATAGCGTGAAAAAGATCTCAGACCCACCTCCAGGCGACGCCCGAAGAACTTGTCCTGCAGGGCAAGCTGGCGAGAACACGCCGCCATCCGAGGTGGTGGCAGCCGACGTCGCTGTGGCCTCGAACGGTGCCGACGACGGATCCGAGGTGTCGCCGGGTCAGGTCTGGGATCCGAGTCCGGACGAGTTGGGGCAACGGCGCATGCTGGCGAGTCGGGCTTTCCGTGAGCGTCTCCACGCCTGGACTCCGACTTACGAGCGCCAGGTCCGACCGCTGGTTGCAGCGCGGGTGAGGCTCGCGAGGGATCTCAGGCGCCAGTCACTCGAGCAGCTGCGGCCGTTGTGCAGCGGCTTCGTCGAGGCGGTTGCCGCCATCGACTACAGCGTTGTCCTGCAGGCGCCGGAGGTGGTCCTGCGGGAGGACCTACATCGCATGCTCGCCGGCTACGCGGCCGCCGGCCGTTTATGCGCTGCCGGTCGCTGGGCTCTCGCGTGGAGCGAGATCAACCGGGCCGATCGGCGCTGGAGCCGAGTCGTTACCCGGCTGTCGCGGCTCGAGAAGGGCGGGAGCCGTAGGTGACGGAGTGGCGAAGCGGAGTACGCTCCCGGCGCTGAATCGACTTGGCCGGCGACTGTCCTACCAGGCGTGACCCAAGAGGAGCCGAGACAGTCCGCCCCACAGCCAGGCGATGCCGTTCAGCACATGCATCGTGAGGATGAGGCAGAGCGCGCCAGTCAACGAGCAGACCAATGCCTCCGGCAGTGTGTCGACTGTCCACCAGTAGAGATCGGGAGGATCCCAGCGGTAGTACAACGGAGCGAGGAACAGCGCGACGCTCACGCTCAGGCTGGTCACGGCGACGACGAAGGAGGCGACGCCGAGCGGAAACTTCAGCAGCAAGAACACCATGCCGGTCCAGGTGACCTTGTTGGCTAGAAAGGCCTTGACGCGAGCCCAGACCGACTCCTCGGTCGCCATCGACTCGGGCCACATCGGCCGGACGTCGGCACCCAGGAGGTGAATGGCCTGTTGCCGCTCGAAAGCCGAGAGCAACCAGCTGCCGGTGAGGACAATGAACAGCACGATAAAGCCGACCCACAGGAGGATCAAGCCCAGGCCGAGGGACCAGCCGACGGCCAGAAAACAGAAGTAGGCAACGCCTAAAGGGAATGCCAGCAGCAGATAGAGCGCGTTGAGATAGGAGCGCCCTTGAGCGACGACGCCAAAAAAGGACCCGAAAGCCTGTGGAGCGGTGAGTTGAGTCGCCGTCATCGGAGTCTCCCTGGAATAGTCAATCGGTTCATTCCCGTTTACGCAGGCGGTAGTCGCGATGTTTCGTCGCGGCGAGTGAGCGAGATCATTCGCGGGGAACCAAGACCGCCGGCTGGGGCTCTCAAGGGCTTGAGGAGAGCGTGAGGGCTCGAGGGCGTGAGGGCGCGAGGGGTTGGATCGAGCGTCGGATTGAATTAGAGTCGGGAGCCGAACGATGCCGCTATACGAATACGCCTGCAAAAAGTGTGAGCACCGCTTCGAGATCCTGCAGCGGATCGGCGAGGGTAGCGAGGGGCTCGAATGCCCCGAGTGTGAGTCGCACAAGCTCGAGAAGCAGTTCTCGACGTTTGCCAGCTCGTCGAGCGAAGGTGACTCCGGTTTCAGCACCGCCAGCAGCGGATGTGGAACCGGCGGTTTCACCTGAGCCGCTTGATTGCTTGGCCGGGAGCCGAGCAAGGCTTTTTTCACCGACACTTCACCTCTTGGTCGGTCGAGGATCTCCCCGTTGCACCGCGGGCGGGTCCGCTCTTCCGGCTCGCCTGGAGCGTTCCGCCGGGTCGCGGTTTGCCGTTGCTGGCCGAACGCTACCAAGAATCAGTGACGAAACGTCGACTCACCGGTGAGGAGGCTGGACGGCGTATCGAGCTACAATCACCGTGGAAGCGCTCGGGGGCTGGTGCCTCCTGCGGTCTTCAAAACCGTTGTCCCGCGTGGGTTTCTGCGTTGGGGGGTGGGTTCGATTCCCATGCGCTTCCGCCATCATTTTTTCTGCTGGGTGTCGCAAACCCTGACCTGCGGCGGTGGTTCTCGACCGGGTGCGCATGGGAACCGAACCCAAGCACAGCCGAGAGTCGAGAACGCGAGGCGTTCTCGAGCGCGTGCGCGAGGAGAGCAGGGAGCCTCGCCATGCGCTTCCGCCACCATTCTCGCTGCTGAGTCTCACTGACCCTGGCCCGTGGCAGCGAGCCATGCGCAGCGGTGCCTACCCCGCGGATCCCACCCGTTCGGGTGTGGCAGCGATATTTGCGCTCGCATTAATCTGATTTCGCTTCGACAAAGGCACAAGTGGCGAAAGCTGCTTTCGCAAAGCCACGGGTCTTGGATTCCCTGTCCCATGCCGGGGCGTGGGGAGGGGAGAGAGTCCAGGACCGCCGGGCCGCCGAAGGGCGCGACGATCACCGCCCGGATTTGGCTCGGATCTCGCGCGAGTAGCGGAAAGGTTGGTTGGCACGATCGAAATCACGACGGGGAACGAGACCCAAGGGACTTGGGAAAAAGAAGGCGAAAGTCAAGCTGCCGCGAAGCCATAGACGGGTGATGACGAGGTCCAGGGAGGATTCGAAACGATGAAGCACGATCGATACGCAATAATGCTCGGCACTGCGTTAGCGATCCTCTTTCTTCTCGTGGCGGCATTCCCACCGCCGTCTGCGGGGAGCTCTCTCGACGTCACCACGCTCGCAAGCATGGGGGGCTCCTACGGTCTCAAGGTCAACGTGGCTCCGCCCGGGTGTTCTCCCGACGACCTCGTCATCGAGTCGCCGCCGGGTCCGGTGCTTATCTCCGGCGATTTCGAGGCCTGTAACACGATCACTGCACGGAATGTGCAAGTCTTCGCGCCGGGCGCGACGTTTACTGCCGGCGATTCGATCACGCTGGAGAACGGTTTTTCAGTGGGTCTCATCGCGCCGTTTACGGCGCGACTCTCCGATGTGCTCGGGACGCAGTTTGCGTACGTCGAGGACATCTCGCCGGACGGCGAGGAGGGCTACGAGGCCAGGTTCTTCCTCGATCTCCTCGGCTTGCCGCTTGGCGCCACGGACCGGTTGGAGCTCCTGAACGGCTACTCGGCTGACGGGCAGGTCCAGTTCAAGCTCATAGTCAAGCGCAACGTATCTCCACCCGAGAATCGCCTGGTGCTGGCGGCGCGCCAGAACGACGGCAGCTTGGTCGAGACGCCGTTTGGCGAAGAGCAGCTCCTTGGCACCATCTTCAGCGACATCTGGATGCAGTGGTCGGCAGGGGACGGGGACGGGTATCTCGTGACGTCGGTGAACGACGCGGTGGCAACGGGCCTGACGGGTCTCACCAACTCGAACAGTCGCATCGACTCGATCCGTTTCGGGGCGGTGGGCGGCACCCTCGATCCCGCCACCGAGGGCTTCTTCTATCTCGACGAATTCACCTCGCAGCGGATCTTCGACCTCACCGAGGCTCCGTGTGTCGTGCCCGACGACGGGTCCGGCACCGGCGAGTTTCCGCCTCTGGAGTGCGCCTATTTGAGCCCGACGGGCGACTACAGGATCACGGCTGGTCTTCCAGCAGGGACCGAGATTGTGCTCGAGCCGATTCAGCACGATTTTAGCTGCGTCGTGGAGGGGTGCGGGGTGTCGGGCGGCGCGCTCGGGGGAGAGATCGAGGCATTCCTTCAGACGCTCGTCGTCAAGGCGGTTGGCACCGGGACGCTGGCGGGGTACGAGCGACTTCTCAATCTGGGCGGTACGGCGACGACCTACACGGCGCCG
>JAOTUP010000088.1 GCA_029863825.1 Acidobacteriota bacterium
CTCCGCCGAGCTGACCCAGCGCCCAAACGGCATGGCGGCGCACCTCGGTGTCCTCTGTCTTCAGCGCCGAGACAAGCGGCTCCACATACGATGGATTACCGCTGTTACCCATCGTTACAGCCACGTTGCGCTTGAGTCCAGCCAGCTTGGCGCGTTTCATCGGACTTCCACGAAATGTCTGGCTATACGCCGCTGAATCCATCGACAACAGCCCGGCCAGTGTCAGCTGCTTGCGGGCCGAGCCGAGTTCGAACTCCGGTGAAACGTCGGGGAGTCGCTGCTCGTTGTGAGGGCACACGTCTTGACAGATGTCACAGCCGAAGACCCACTCGCCGAGGTGGGGACGCACCGATTCCGGTACTTCGCCGCGATGCTCGATCGTCCAATAGCTGATGCAACGATTGGAGTCGAGGGTGTAGGGCTCCGGCAGGGCACCGGTCGGGCACGCGTCGAGACAACGCGTGCAGCTGCCGCACAAGTCGGCGATCGGTTGATCGGCGGCGAGCGTCAGATCTGTGAAGATCTGACCGAGGAAGAACCATGAGCCGCACCGGGGATCAAGCAGGCATGTGTTCTTGCCGATTGCCCCCAACCCCGCCGCAGCGGCAAGGTCGCGCTCCAGGACTGGACCGGTATCGACGTACCATCGAGTCCGTGAGCCTGGGAACGCCTCTCTCACTCGTCGTGACAGGCGATCCAGCCTCTTCCCCATGAGATCGTGATAATCCGCACCGCGTGCATATCTGGAGACTCGCGGCCACAGATCGCCCGGCGGCTCGGGAGCGAGGGCGCCCTCGGAGTACTGAAGCGCGACGCACAGGACCGACGTTGCGCCCGGGAAAATCGCTCTTGGATCCAGGCGTGCCTCTATCCGCCTCTCGAGATAGCGCATCCCGGCCTGCCGACCGGCCGCCAGCCACTCGAGAAACACCCGCCCGTGCTCGGCCGGTTGCAGAACAGCGACGCCGCAGCGCGCGAACCCGGCCTCCTCAGCCCAGTTTTTGAGCAGAATCGCTCTTTCTTTCGCATCCACGAGTCTGCATTGTAGCCCTCCGCCCGACGGCGCACCTTCCTTGCAGCACATGCAAGCGATCCGTTAGACTTTCAGGCCTGGCCGGACGACAACGGTGCCGCACGGCATCATCTGCGACAACCCGGACAGGTCGTTCCAAGACCTAAGAAAACGGCCGGGACAAGGTGGTCGGCGTGCTTTCGCCCCTGGCGCACGGTTCCGGTACGGACAGCTGAAGGAGTGGTAATGCAGTTATTCGATACCGTCGTTGAGATGGGTCACGAACGTGTCCTTCTCTGCTCCAATCCGGACGTCGGACTGCGGGCGATCATTGCCGTTCACTCGACGGTCCTGGGACCGGGTCTGGGCGGCTTACGCATGTGGCCGTTCAAGAGCGATGAAGAAGCGTTGACCGATGTCCTTCGGCTGTCGCGCGGTATGACCTACAAAGCAGCGGCGGCGGGACTGAATCTCGGCGGCGGCAAGGCCGTTATCCTCGGCGATTCCAAGAAAGACAAGAGCGAAGCGCTCTTCCGCTCTTTCGGAAGATTTGTAGAGTCCCTGAACGGGCACTACATCACGGCGGAAGACGTCGGGACCGACATGGAGGACATGGAGCTCATTCTCAGCGAAACTCGATGGGTCACCGGCGTGTCACCAGCCCATGGAGGAAGCGGTGACCCCTCGTCAGTCACTGCTTACGGCGTCCTTCAAGGTATCAAGGCTGCGGTTCGCGAGAGGAGTGGGGAACCAGAGGTCGAGGGCAAGTCGGTAGCGATTCAAGGCCTCGGAAGCGTCGGTTTCTATCTCGCCAAGTACTTGCGGGAAGAAGGCGCCAAGGTTATTGGCTGCGACATAGATGCCGAGGCGACAGACCGCGCAGCAGCCGAGCTCGGTGTCGAGATCGTGCCCCCGGACGACATCCTGGACGTCGACTGTGACATTCTCGCTCCATGTGCATTGGGGGCCCTGTTCAACGAGGAGACGATTCCCCAACTGCGGTGTGGCATCGTCGCCGGCGCGGCCAACAATCAGCTCGCCAACGCCAAGCGAGACGGCAAGGAGCTCCACGAGCGCGGCATCCTGTACGCACCGGACTTCGTGATCAATGCCGGCGGCTTGATAAATGTCTACAACGAGCTCGGCGGTGGTTACAACCGAGAGCGAGCATTGCGCATGACACGGGGCATCTATTTGAATCTCATGCGCGTCTTCCAGATCTCAAAGGAAGAGGGCATCGCGACGTACCTCGCAGCCGACAGGCTTGCCGAGGAGCGAATCGAGACGGTCAAGAAGCTCGGGTCGCGGCACTGGGGCCGGTTTATCCAAAACGGCGAGCCGCGACGCTAGCGCTGTGAGCTGAGGTTCGCCTCAGCGACCAGCACGTGCTCGACGATGCCGGCCGCCACTTGGTCGGCAGTAAGGGCGTCGGTGACGACCAGCGTGTAGCTCGAGTTTCGTGTCAGCGGCGATTCAGTCCGGTTGGAGTCACGCGCGTCGCGATCCTGCACTTCGCTCAGCACCTCACTTAGCTCCACGTCATCGCCGGCGGACTCCGTCAGCTGGAGCCACCGACGCCGTGCTCTGACGTCAGCACTCGCTTCGAGGTAGAACTTGTGCCGCGCCTCCGGGAAGACACGTGTCCCGATGTCTCGCCCCTCGAGCACCGCACCCTGCCGGCTGGCGCCTTCGCGTTGAAGCTCGACCATCCGTTCCCGGACACCGGCATAGGCGGAGATTCTCGAGGTCAGCTGCGACACTGCCAGCGAATAGGCTCGAGATCCCGGGTTCTCACCGTCGAGATGCACTTGCAGGGTGTCGCCGTCCAGCACCAGCTGCACGTCTGTGCGGGCGACTATCGCCTCCACGGCGCTTCGGTCATCGGGGTCCGTACCGGATTCCAGAATCTTGAGAGCGAGAGCCCGGTACATAGCGCCGGTCGACAGATAGGGGATCCCCAACCGCTCGGCCACCCGCTTCGCCACCGTCGTCTTGCCGACACCCGAGGGCCCGTCGATGGCGACGATGAGCGGCCTCCCGGTCGACGCCGCGATCATCCGCGCTGCGCCTTCGGAGTGACGGGCGAGGTTTTCCCTAGGCGTTCGATCTCCGAAGGTGTCAACTCTCGGAAGGCACCTTTCGGGAGTCGCGGATCGCGGACGCCTCCAATCGCCACCCGGCGCAACCTCTGCACCGGATATCCGGCGCGCAAGAACATCTCGCGAATCTGCCTCGTTCGGCCTTCCCGAAGCTCCATTTGCCACCACGAGTTGGAGGCCGACTCTCGCCCTCCAAGACGCCGTTTGATCGGCGTGATCCTGGCCGGCAATGTGCGACGACCGGCGATAACGACGCCCCGGCGCAAGCGCTCGATCACCTGTTGTGGTGGGCGACCCTTGACCTTGATCTCATACGTCTTGGCGCACCCGTAGCGCGGATGAGCGACGCGATGTGCGAACTCACCGTCGTCAGTGAGAACGAGCAGGCCCTCTGTATCGAAATCGAGACGGCCAACGGCAATCAGAGTTGAGCGAAGCCGGGGAGGGATCAAATCAAACACGGTCGGCCGTCCTTCAGGGTCGGACTTTGTGGTCATGACACCGGTCGGCTTGTTGAGCAGGAAATACAGCTGCGGAGCCTCGAGTTGAATCCGGCGCCCATCCAGCTTGACGGCGTCGACGGACGGGTCCGCCTTGTCGCCGATCGTCGCCAGCTTGCCATTGACAGTGACTCTCCCCTGCCGAATCAGGTCTTCGGCAGCGCGGCGTGATGCCTTCCCGGCACGGGCCAGCAGTTTCTGCAGGCGTTCCTGCGTCATTCCTCCTCTTCCCCCTCCCGCCGCGAATCAGCACCGACTTCCTCGAGCGCGGCTACCGCCTCGGGTCCGAAGATCTCGTCGTCATTGTCGTCGCCATCGTTCGAGCCGTTCGACAGGGCCAGAGGGCCCTCGAGAGAGCTTTCGATCATCTCCTCGAAGTCCTCCAGTGGTGGCAGATCCTCAAGGCTCGGCAGTCCGAAGTGCATCAGAAACTCGCGCGTCGTGGCATATAGGAAGGGCTTTCCGACAACCATCTTTCGCCCTTTGATGCGCACCAGTCTGCGTTCCAGAAGCGTCTTCAAGACTCCACTCGAGTTGACGCCGCGCAATTCCTGGATCTCTGGACCAGTGATCGGTTGTCGGTAGGCTACGATCGCCAGTGTTTCCAGCGCCGCCATCGAGAGCCGATTGCGTCCCGTGAGTTCGAAGAGGCGACGAAGGTAATCGTACATTTCCGGACGGGTAACAAGACGGATGCCACCCGCCACCTCTTCGGCCTTGATCCCTTGCTGCTGCTCACCGCGATAGCGCGCCAGGACGCGCTCGATGGCTGCATCGACCGCCAGCTGTTCTCCCGGACCGAACAACTCGACGAGTTTCGATTTCTGGATCGGTTCCGCAGTAGCGAACAACGCAGCCTCGATGACGGCCTCCATCTCAGCTGTGTCAATCACGCCTGGAGTGCCTCGAGTTCGTGCAACTCAAGTTGACGTTTCGTACGGTACAGCAAGAGATCTCCCACTCCGGTTTGGTGGACCCGAACGAGGTCCAGGCGAGCGAGTTCCAGTAATGCGAGGAACGTGGCGATGGCTTCAGCGCGGCAGCTGAGATGGCGCAAGTCGGCGAGCACATCGAGCGGCTTCCCGACCTCGAGTCGATTCAGCAGGCGCTCGAACTGATCCTTCACGGAAAAGCTCTCCGAACGTACGAGAAACGGCGGCGGGTGCTCTCGCTCATAACGATTGAGCAGTTGCTTGAAAGCACCGAGGAGATCGAACATGGAAATCTCTCCGAGGTCGATGGTGTCATCGCTCGAAGCACTGTCGATCTTCTCCGGATCCCGAGTCAAAACGCCGCGGCGAAGACTGTGAATTTCCGCCAACGACTGCGCCGCTTCCTTCAGCTTCTCGTACTCCAAGAGCCTGGCGACGAGCTCTTCGCGAGGATCCTCCTCGGCTCCGTCCTCGGCTTTGGGACGGGGAAGAAGCATTCTCGATTTCAGGTGAACCAACATCGCGGCCTCGTAGACATAGTCCGCAGCGACATCGATACTGAGCTCTCCCATGAGACCGAGATACTCATGAAACTGATCGCAGATCAAGGCCACCGGAATGTCGGTAATCTCTACCTGATTGATACGCACTAAATGAAGCAGAAGGTCGAGGGGACCCTCGAACGATGGCAACCGCACTCTCCACAGATCAGGGAGGGAGCCATCGGTGCCCACCTGCCTGCTCATACCGAACCCCACCCCCGCGAGTAGTCCAGAGCCATCGCAGAGCGCACTTGCCGCATCGTCTCCGTCGCTCGTGAGCGAGCCCTCTCCGAGCCGGCGCGGAGTATCTCCAGCAACTGGCCCTTGTCTTGTATAAGTTCTTCTCTGCGTCTGCGGATCGGCTCAAGGAACTCGATGAGCCGATCGGCGAGCAGCTTCTTGTCATCGACGCAACCGATTTGCGCCAGCCGGCACTGGCGAGCCACCTGATCCTGCACTTCCTGCGGTGAGACCAAGCGATGAAAATCGTACAGATTGCAGGCGTCGGGGTGCCCCGCGTCCGTACGTCTCAGACGCGTCGGATCGGTGAACATCGTCTTGCACTTGCGACGAATCTCGTCCGGCGAATCGGCCAGATCGATGGTGTTGTCATATGACTTGGACATCTTTCGCCCATCCAGTCCCGGCACTCGCGGCGTCGGTGTAAAGAACGCCTGAGGCTCTGGGAAGACATGTCCATACTGTGAATTGAAGCGACGCGTGATCTCGCGGCTGAGTTCCAAATGACTTGCCTGATCCTCTCCTACGGGCACCAGATCAGCTCGATACAGCACGATGTCCGCAGTCTGGAGCACAGGATAGCCGAGAAAGCCGTACGTCGACAGATCGCGGTTGTTCAGCTCGCGGATCTGTTCTTTGTAGGTCGGCACGCGTTCGAGCCACCCGAGTGGTGTGATCATCGAAAGCAGCAGGTGCAACTCGGCATGCTCCGGCACCATAGATTGCAGGAAGACCACCGATTTCTCGACGTCGAGACCCGATGCCAACCAATCGGCGAGCATTTCCAGCGCGTTGTCGACGATGTCGGAGGTGTTTGAGTAATCCGTCGTCAGGGCATGCCAGTCGGCAATGAAGTAATAGCAGTCGTAGCGATCCTGCAGATCCACCCAGTTCTTGACCGCACCGAAGTAATTCCCAAGATGGATCTTGCCGGTTGCTCGCATTCCCGAGAGAACAATCTTGTCGCCTGCCACTATCCCCTCATTCCTCAAGACGAAACGCTAATCACTAATGCAATGACTATATAGACCGGCACGACCAAGACGACGAGGACATTCAGGATCGCCAGTCCAAGAACGATCATAAAGCCATATGGCCGAAGCGCCGAGTAGCGGGCTGCCCATTCCGGCGGCAGCAGATGGAGAACGAGCTGTCCGCCGTCGAGTGGCGGAATCGGCAGGAGGTTAAAGAGCGCCAGGAAGCCGTTCAGAAATGCAAACTGAACACAGGTGAAGATGAGCGGGAAACTCGGACTCAGGGCTGCTTTGTCGAAGTCTCGAATGAGACTCGAGGTGGCGGTCTCCGCGGCGCCAGTTCCCAACACACCCAGAGAGACGGCCAGAAAGACAAGACCTATCGCAGCGAGCAGCAGGTTGGACAATGGCCCTGCCAGCGTCACCAGCAAATGGTCCTTCTGCGGATTCGCCAGGCGGTCGACTCGAACCGGCGTGGGGCGCCCCCACCCGAAGACAGGACCACCCGAAAAGGCGAGGACCGCCGGCACAAGGACTGAGCCGAAGATGTCGAGATGACGCATCGGGTTCAGGCTCACACGGCCAGCTTCCCACGCCGTCGCGTCCCCGCATCGCATCGCCGTCCAACCGTGAGCAGCCTCATGAAACGAGATTCCCAAAAGCACGATGAGAAACTGCATCAGAGCCGGCAGGATTATGTTGGAATTCATGCTCATGATCGTCGCATCGGGGAACGCGAACGAGACGGGTGGAGGCCGGGAGGACGGTTCAGTCGCAACCGGCCGAGATTATAGGCGATGAAGGCCCCGCATCGTCGGGTCGTCCACTGCATCGAGAACTCACTCCGCGGCAGGTCCCTCAGTGCTTTCATCGAGCAATGGCAGCACCAAACGCTGCCATTGCCTCGCCGCATGAGCCGGCCGAAAGTACCGCTCGACACGAAGCCGACCAGCCGCTCCTCGCCGACGGGCCTCGGCCGAATTGGCCAAGACCTCCCCCAACGCCGCTGCCAAGCGCGCCGGGTCTTCTGGGGATACCAGCCATCCAGTCTCACCATCGACGCCGACTTCCGGGATTCCGCTCACTGC
>JAOTUP010000089.1 GCA_029863825.1 Acidobacteriota bacterium
TGGCGGCCACCCCTCGAGTTGGTCGACGATCTCCCGCCAGCCGGCGACGACCTCGGGGTCGGGAATCGTCTCGATATCGAAGGCAATGAGTGGACGTTCCGACATAGCGGAGGCAGCCTACACCGGTGTCGCCACCTCGCGCAGTGGACGATGCCGCTCCACTGCAACCTCAGCGCTCACGAGGGCCGGCCGTCTGACGGCAACCCGGTTCTCGCCTTTTCGGTCGGCTCACCCGACGCGTCGCGCAAAGACTGCCGCAAAAGGGGGCACATCGATGGCGAGCGAGAACTCGAACCCGTGCGACGGCCGCGCCTCGGCGAAAAGCCGCCCTGGGCGACTGCCTCCGCCCCCGTAGCGCCTGTCATCACTGTTGAGAAGTGTCTTCCATCTGCCGCCCAGCGGCACCCCGAGCCTGTGCCGATGCCATGGCTCGGGAGTGAAGTTGACCACCACCAGAAGCGGCTCCCGCGACGCGTCGTACCGTACAAAGCTCAGGACGCTCCGAGCGCTGTCGTCTGCATCCACCCATGCGAAGCCCGCCGAGTCTGCATCTTGCTGGTGGAGAGCCGGCTCGTCACGCAGCAAGCGATTGAGATCTCGCACCCAGCTCCCGATCCCCTTGTGGCCCGAGCGGCGAAGGAGACCCCAGTCGAGCTCGCCCTCGTGGTCCCACTCCGACCACTGGCCAAGTTCCCCTCCCATGAAAAGCAGCTTCTTACCCGGCTGCGCCCACATGTAGCCGTAGAGAAGCCGCAACTGGGCGAGGCGCTCCTCGCTGGTGCCGGGCATCTTGGAGGCCAGCGAGCCCTTCACGTGCACGACCTCGTCGTGCGACAACGCCAGGACGAACCGCTCTGCAAACGCATAGAGCATCCGGAACGTTAAATCGTGATGATGAAACGTGCGGTGCACGGGATCTCGCCGCAGATAGGCCAACGTATCGTTCATCCACCCCATGTCCCATTTGAAATCAAAGCCCAAACCGCCCAGGTACTCGGGACGTGTCACGCCCGGCCAGGAACTCGACTCCTCGGCGGCGACTATCACGCCGGGGAACTCTTCCCGTACCATCGCATTGAGCGAACGCAGAAACTCGATCGCCGCCAGATTCTCATTGCCGCCGTACTCGTTGGGCTCCCACTCCCCCGCGTCGCGCGAGAAGTCGAGATACAGCATCGACGCCACTGCATCGACGCGCAACCCGTCGATATGGAAAGTCTCGAGCCACCAGCGCGCGCTCGAGAGCAAGAAGCTCCGCACCTGTCCTGACTCGTAGTTGAAAACGGCGCTGTTCCAGTCCGGGTGAAAACCCTTGCGCCTATCGGGGTGCTCGTACAGAGCCGAGCCACCGAATCGTGCCAGCCCGTGAAGATCGTTGGCGAAGTGACTCGGCACCCAATCGAGGATGACTCCGATGCCTGCGCGGTGGAGCGTCTCGACGGCAGCCATGAGATCCTGCGGACTGCCATAGCGGCAGGTCGGCGCAAAATACCCGGTCGCCTGATAGCCCCACGAGCCGTAGAACGGGTGCTCGGCCAGCGGCAAGAGCTCGACGTGTGTAAAGCCGAGGTCGGAAACATAAGTCGCCAGCTCTCTAGCGGCCTGCCGATAATTGAGAAACGCACCGTTCGGACCCCGGCGCCACGAGCCAAGATGGGTCTCGTAAATGCTTATCGGCCGGTCCGCCGCCTGTCGCCGTGAGCGCTGCTTCATCCAGGCTCCGTCTCGCCAGCGGCGTCCGAGGTCACAGATGATGGCATCGGGAGCTGACGGCTCGGCGAACGACACCGCGAACGGATCGGCCCGGCTCTCCACGCGGCCGCGCGCTGTCGTGATCTCGTACGCGTAGCCTTGACCGGCACGCGCTCCCTGAACCCGGCCGGTCCAGATTCCCCCTCCCCGTCGTACGAGTGACTTGCCTCGCGGCGCGACCTCGCCGACCACTCGCACCGCTCGCGCTCGCGGCGCCCACACCGAAAACCCGACACCATTCGAATCGAGATGCGATCCGAGCTTGCGGTAGAGGGTCGAGTGGCGCCCGGCAGCGAAGGCGGCGAGATCATGTGTGGTCAAGGCACCCATCGTCGACTCTCCCGCCGAATCCTGCCACTTCTCGGCCTCGGTCGCATACTCCTGCGACAGATCGCCCGCGCGCCGCACCGATCAGCCGTCGCCCAGGACCGACTCCGGCACGGTTCGTCCGCCTCGGTCACCCTGTCTTTGGTGCAGGTGCTCGCTCTGGAAGACCGTCCGCAGCCACTTGGCCGCCTGTCGCGTCGCTCTCGCCCACTCTCGGTAAGACGTCGAAGGGAGCGCGTTTTGTCTGCACCCTGCGAGAGCGTCCTGAAAAACTCTTCGGAGACTATCAATCCAGCCTGGAAACCTCCTGACGAGGATGCCAGATCTCTCCTTCCAGGCAACATGGACTCTCCGCCAGTTGCTCGAGGCGGGTGAACTCCTCCCGATGCCTGCTCATCTCGAGCGCCGCCACCAGTGCATCGAAGGCGTCGTCGCTGTCCTCCGCTGCTCGCCGGGACTCGCTATCGAGTGTCGGGTAGCGCCGTCGCAGAAAGAGGCGGCGCTCTTGCCGGCTCGACTTCTTTACCGTTCCCATGAACAGTCGAGGCCAGATCTCGACGACGAGAGGGGTGCTTGGCACATCGAACGGCCAAATCGAGAATCCCGCCTCGCGCAGTCTTTGGATGACCGGCATGCCGCGCAGGCTTCCCACGCCTACGGCGCCGGCGCCGCCGATCTGAAACACCGACATCGGTGCCAAGCCGCTCTCCTCGGCAACCGCGATTTCAGTTCGCCGCATGAGCGTCGAGCCCAGCAGCGGCTTCTTCTTTCCCGGCTTTCCCCAGAAAGGGAAGGGGCAGTGCTCGAGCCAGGCCTCACCGAGCAGTGACGCCTCGCCCCAGACAGTCTCTATGCGATGGTGGGCGCGCTTCTCGAGGAATGCCGCAGGGAACGAGAAGGCGAAATCGAACCCGACCGCAAAGTTCGAATCACGCGTCGCTTCGTCGATGAGACAGGCAGCGACCTCGTCTCGCGTCCTTCCGTTCTCGAGCCGCCTCACCTCGCCGCCGGCAACCTCGCAGAGCCAGATCTTGCGCCGAGCGGCCTTGCGGTCGCCCGACCAGTCGACTGCGAAAACGCGGCTCACCGTCCTCATCCGAGCTTCGTTCGACAGGATACCGCTTCCGCCGCGTCCCTCGCCCATGAACATGCTGCATCAGCTGTGGATCGATGGCGATCGCGGTGACGAGGTGGATGCCGAGAATCTCAGGCTGCATGGTCTGGTTTACTTTCACTCGTGTGCCGAATCTCGAGTAACTCCTATCGCGTCGGGATGGCCGCAACTCGATGCGGCATCGCAACCGAAACAGGGCCACCCGCACTCTCGTATGCTCTTTCATGGACCAATTAGACCGACTGCTGTCGACTGTCGGAGAGCTGCTCGTCTCGAGCAAGGCGGCGAAGATCGGCGAGATCGGCGCGCTCTTTGCCGTCGCCTGGGTCGTCCTCCGGCTCGGCGCACCTTTCGCCGGGGAAAACCCTCTGGCAAAGCAGGGCGTAGTCTGGATCGCCAACATCCTCATGCTCGCGACCGTCTGGTTGGGCCTGCGCCTCAGAGGAGAGGGCTGGGCTCACCTCGGGCTGCGCCGCGGCGTGATCCACCGCCGGGCGCTGTGGGGAGCGGTGTGGCGATCGCTCGTCGTCTGCGCGGCAGCGATCGCCTCTGCCGCCATCGGCTCGATCGTCGGCGCCAACCTCGTCGGCATTCCCGAGCAAGCGGATCTCTCCGGGTACAACTACCTGAGCGGCAACCTGCCAATGCTCATCCTCGCTCTCCTGGGTGTATACGTCGTCTCCTCATTCGGCGAGGAGGTCATCTATCGCGGCTTTCTCATCACTCGCATCGCCGAGCTCGCCGACGGCGGAAAAACCGCATTGCGCGTGGCGATCATAGTCAGCTCGGTCATCTTCGGGCTCATCCACTACGAATGGGGCGCCATGGGAATGCTCCAGACGGGCCTCATGGGGCTGGCGCTCGCCATTTCCTACCTGATGGTGAAGCGAAACCTCTGGGTCCTTGTCCTCGCCCACGCCTACCTGGACACCGTTCTCCTGGTGCAGCTCTACTTCGCGCCGCAGTAGGCGGCGCGGCGCCGCGGCCGAATTCCAGACCCGTGATTCGGGCTCTCAACCCAAAGGCCGGCAGTCACATCACCAAGATGATGCGCGATCTCGAGGACGGCTCACTCAAGTGGCTCTGGGTCCAGGTCACAAATCCGTTCCAGTCCACCGCCAACGCCAACCACTGGATCGAAGCGGCGCGACGGATGGAGAACTTCATCGTCGTCACGGACGTCTACCAGACGCTCTCGGCCCAGGTGGCCGATCTCATCCTGCCATCGGCGATGCACTTCGAACGGTGGGCTTCCGAGGCACGCTAGCGCTCTCGACCCTGTCGTTCGCGCGTCGTCAGGCAGGGCGCCACCGAAGCGCTCATCTCGAGGACGCCGCGGGGCGAGAAGTGTGGCGCCGGCTCAGGAGCTGTCGCTCCGGCGATGAGCTAGCGACAGACGCCCGGCGTGTCGCCGTGGTTCAGGTGCGCCTCGAGTGCCGCCTCACCCACTTCGAGCGTTTTCTTGCCCTTGTGACAGACGCGAACTTTTTCGCCACCCGGAGAATCATCGACGATGAGAGCGGCGCAGCCGTTGAAGATCAGAACCGCGAGCGCCGCGGCGACAAGCGACAGGGTGCCGGCTTTCCTTGCTCGAGCTCCTATCCAACGCATAGTGAATCCTCCTTTGTTTACAGAGAGACTATTCTCTTCCATGTCGATGCGATATCGAATGCGTAGCGTCTCCCCATTGGAGATCCGCCGGAAAGTGCCGAACCCTGCGACCACAGCTGTCGCCGGCGTGGCGCGATGCACATCGATGGCTGAAGGCCTGGCGTATTCTCGGAGCGTGATGTCAGCGAGTCGACGGGTCCTGCTCCTGCTCCTCCACCTGGCGTCCGTTCTCCTCGCCGCCTGCGGAACCGAGTACGACGATCGCTTCGAGGGCGTCATGTCGGACAGAAGCTACGGCGACCAGCTGACCGCCGACGGCTGCCGCCTACGGCCCGATGGTCGCGGCGAGCCGACCTGCATCGACCGCTTCGCCGGCCGCTTCGTCTGGGCCGACTATGCGGCGCCCTGGTGCCCGCCGTGCGTCGATCAGGTGCCGGCGCTCAAGCAACTCGACGCCGAGCTCGGCGAAGAGGTCGTCTTTTTGACCGTCATGACGAGTGTCACGCCCGGGTACCGCTCCATCCCCGCCGCCGCGACCGCTGCCGGTTGGGCGGAGCGATTCGACCTCGACCCGACCCGCGTCGTTGCCGCTGACAATCTGTGGGGGATGACCATCCCGACACACATCCTCTACTCCCCGACCGGCCAGTCGCTCTATCGCTCGACCGGGTATCTCCCAGCAGCCGCCATGCGCGAGATCCTGGAGCGGCGCATCGCCGACTGGCGACGATGGCAGGCAACCGGCGATCGCGCCGACTGGATGCGCTAACCGCCAATCTCCGGTCCGCGGTGATTCGTCTGGTCCAGCTTCTGATATCCTGCCGCGCGTCCTACACAACAATTTGAAGAGGGAGACTGACATGCAGAGGAAAAGTGTTCTTATCGCACTCATTATCGGGCTCAGCGCCACCATCGCGTTCGCGGATCTCGAGCCGTGGAAGGACTACGAAGTCAGCGACGCGGTCTGGGCAGTGACGACGGTCAAGGTCGATCCCAACATGGGAGACGCCTATCTCGAAGGCATCGCACAGACGTGGGCCGCCAGCAACGAGGTTGCCAAAGGGCTGGGGCAGATCGAAGAGTACGCCATCTATCGCAGCGACCTCCCGCAAAGCGGCGACTTCAATCTGCTGCTCGTCGTCAAGTTTGCCAAGACAGAGGACTTGGCGCCCAACAAGGCGCGCTATGAGGCCTTCATGGCCAAATGGGGCGAAGAGCGGCAGAAAGCCTCCACCGAGAAGGCGCAGCGGGACTACCCAGGAATGCGCAACATCACCGGACAGTACAACTTCCGTAAGATCGAGCTGAAAAAGTAAGAGCGAACTTCGCTCCATGTCCCCGAGGCGCCGGCGAGTGTGGCCAGCTGCTCCTTCAGCATGCCGCACCCACTCGCCGGTGTCTGCCTCGAGGGCAGAACCGAGCCGGCCTCGCATCGGATTCTCCGAAGGGCCATTGCGAGCCACTGACGGCTCGAGACAGTTGCGCTCTTCAAGCGACGCGGGGACTCTCTTTCCTCGCGCTCAGCGTGGATCGCCGGATACCGCCGAGTCGAGCTGCTGCTGGCAGGTCGCGAGTATGGCCACGATGTCCGCACCCATTTCCAGTCCGGTTCGGTCCTGCGAGCCTCTGCGGATCCCTTCCGCAAACGTCTCCACTACTCTCGTCAGGGGCATTACCGGGTCGACCGCAACCGACTCCAATCGATCCGTGGCTTTGTCGAGAATCGCCAGGTTCGGCTCTGACTGGTCGTCGTAGGTATAGGTGGCACCTCGGGTGTCGACCTCGAAGCGCCTCTGTTTTGCGGCGAGAAGATTGCTCACCGTGATCGATGCCGCCTGCCCGGCAGAGAACTCCAGCTCGATCTGGACGGTTTCTCCGCAGCCGCGCTCCGTGTCGCGCTGCTCCAGTCGCGCTGCATGAATGCCGACTGGCAAGCAACCCAGCACAGCAAGGCACATCGCGATGTCGTGCGGTCCCCAATCCCACAGCACCGAGGTGTCGTGTCTGAACGGCCCGTCTGCGCCGGCATTGGCGATGATCGACGTGACGGTCGCATTGGCATTGCGAAGCCGCTCGACAAGGCTCTCGAAGGCCGGGTGGTAGAGGTGGGTATGGTCGACCATGACGAACGCATTGTGCCGGCGCGCGGTATCCAGCAGTGATCTCGCCTCGCTGACCGACAGGGTGAGCGGCTTTTCAACCAAGACCGCCTTCCCGGCTTCGATGCCCTCACTGGCAATCTCGGCGTGGGAGGCGGGTGGCGTCGCCACTATGAGCCCGTCAATGACATCGGCGGACACGAGGTCTCGCCACTCGCTGCGCAGAACGCAGCCCGGCCTCACGAGACCAGCGCTTTCGGGATGCGAGCTCGCAAGCATGGCAAGCTCCACGCCCGGCATGCGGTCAATCGTCCTGATGTAGGCGCGGCCCCACACCCCCGCGCCGACGAGACCAACTGCGATCGCCTTGTCGCTCACCTCTCTTATTGCTTGCCAGTGTAGACGCCATCAGCCCAGTTGAAGAACCGGCGAAGACCGTCTTCGATTTCCACAT
>JAOTUP010000090.1 GCA_029863825.1 Acidobacteriota bacterium
TTCCCGGTCCAGTAGACTCCCCAGCTGTCGACACCGAGGCCGGCGTAGTCGAGCCAGGCTTCGTTGGCGGTGTCTGCGTTTCGGGTCCTGTTGAATCGCAGGCGCCACCAGCTTCCCATCGGGTCGGAAGCTACGGCGATCCAGACATAGGAGCGCCTGTTGGTGTCGTCCTTGCCCAGGACCAGCATCACGTACTGTTGAGTCACCGGATCGAAGACGATCCTCGGATCGAACATGTTACCGGCCCAACCCGTGGGCTTATGGAGGAAGCTGTCGAAGGTCGTGTAGCTCTTGACCACTGTGCCGAGCTTGGTGAACACGGCGAAGCCCGAGTTGACCGCCATCACAATGTGATTCGGGCCGGTAGCGTGTATCGTGTCGGGTGGGATCCAGCCGCTGTAGGAGATACCGTCGAATGAAGCGACATTGTCGCCTGGAGCCAAGGAGTCGTGTTGACTTTCAGGTCCAGCGCTCACCTCTGGCTCGATCTCCCGGCCCGTGAGCAGGTCTATGACCGCCTGCCCGCGGTCGCCGTGCTGCTCGAACTCTCCCTGCGTATGAGACATCGCCTCGGCGAATGGATCGGCCGCCAGGCCAAGCTCGGCGGCTGTTGGCACATCCTTCAGGAAGATGGCCGAGCCAACCCCCGGCGGAACCGGCTCGGCGGCAACCGACACCTCCGGTCCCAAGATTGGTGCGACGTCTGAGGCCTCCTCGAAAGCTGTTTGGTGGGCGGCCGCCATCGGCGCGCTACCGGGCGGCGGGGGTTCCTGGGCTACTCCAATGCTGGCCAAGCCTTGTGCCAGGAAGGCAATGGCAATTGCGGGAAGAAGAGCTCTGGGCTTCGACATTTTCTCCTCCTTCTACAGTTCTAGTTCACATTCCCTGTGCCCTGCTCTCGACCATTGCCGGCTTCGAGCATCTTTTCAATACATTTCAAACGGACCGACTCGATGACCACCGGGTTCCTTGGCGCGTTGTCGTAGCTGCGAAACCCAGGCTCAACGTCCAGCGGTCGGATGGAGATATCATCAGCCAGTTCCAGACCTTCAGTGATCTTGCCGATGACGACGTGACGGCCAGTTCGCTCGGGCAGATCCCGAAGAGCGATACTCAGTCGGGGGGTGGAATGCGTGGACGAGGCTGGCCTCAAGGCGAGGGAGCCTTTCTCGACCGGCCTCGACTCCAGACCGGATTGATAGACGTACCCAATCGCCTCGTTGATCTCCTGACGAGATACACCGACGAGGAAGTCAGCACTGCCAGAGCTCTCCCACTGTTCGAGCCACTGTTTCATTTGTGGCATGGCACGACCGCTCTTCTTGACTTTGTTGTAAGCGGGAAAGAGCTCGAGCTGGAAGATATCCATCGCCTCGCCGGCACTCTCTACTCTTCGCTCGTGGAGTCCCAGCGCTTGCGCATCGAGCTCTTTCTCGATGAGAATCTTCTCTGGCGCTTCCTTCTCGGCAGTGATGATCTCGACGTGCGGCTTGGTGTAGTTGAAGGTCAGACCGTCGTAGTAGCCGATTTGCTGCGCCCGATCGCCACTCGGGTCGGCTCCTATCCCGGTCTCCTCGCCCACGACCAGTGCGACGAGTCGCCGTACGGATCGCGGAGCCGCCGCCTCGAAGAGCTCCGCGACGATCGCGCCGTCCTTGGTTTCAAACACCAGGTACGGTCGCAAGTCGCCGGAGCAGATGGTTTCGCCTGAGACCGAGGTCAGCGGCAACCCACAGCTGGTTAAAGCCTGAAGGGACAAGCAGAGAATGGTGAAAGGGAGCAGCCCTTACCTCCCAGTAGTGATAATGGATTTAAAAAGTATCTATATTCTCGTCTCTCTGCAATCCCTCAACGGCATCAGTACTCTGATCCAGATGGGGGAGTCGTAGAATCACCAGTTACCTCGGGCAGCTGTCGAACTACCCGCCTGGACGGGGGCGTCAACCACCCAACTGGGTTGGAAAACCGAGAGGAAGACCGAATGACCGAGAAGAGTGCAAGACGAAGGTGATGAGGGACTGAGAAGCTCTGATCGCAGTGGAGAAGGCTCTCAGGTCGGTAGACGGATCCCTACGGCGATCAGCGCTTCTGGCAGACGAGCGCTCCGATGCCGCCCGGAAGAAGTGCGAGCCGCTCCCTGCAGGGTCGTCTTCGAGCCGTTGCTCAGAGCAGAAGGCTGACGGGAGCCTCATCCGCTTCGAAGAGACGTGGTAGTCCTTTCAGGACCTCAGGACCTCAGGACGTCAGGACGTCGGGACCTCTTCCTCATCCGCACGAAGCCGATGATGAGGAGCTCGAGCCCCAGCACGCCGAGTCCTGCCTTGAGCATCGGCCGGACCGACGAGGGCTTTTCGAGTGGCTCGAGATAGAGGTGGTACCAGGGAGTGAGCCCCCGTCGGTTGCCGCGCTCGCGGTTGAAGCCGTCCCAGACGGTGACCGCCAACGGGATGAATGCACCCTCCTCGAACGTGAGCCCCGTTTGCGGACGCCGCGGCTGCTTGAAGAGAACGCTCCATTCGCCGTCCTCGTAACGCGCCGTCATCTTCGGTGGCTCGCTGTCGCCTGGCGAGACCGCGGCGCTGCCGCGAGCGACCCATGCGGATGAGGCGTTCGCCCCCAGATCGGCATGCCACAGTTGGACGGCGTTTTGGGTGTCGCCGAGGAGAAAGTAGGGGAGGCGAATGCCCTGCGGCATCTCGAGGGGAAACTGCAGCGCGACAGCATCGGAGAACTCGGTCTCGGGCGTTGTCACGGCTGCCGGCTCGGCATCGCCTTCGCCCCAGAAGTCGTCCCCGCCACCCGCGTCCTCGCTGCCGGTCTCCTCGCCCCAGAAGTCGTCTCCGGCCTCGCCAGCGGCGTCGTCCGGGGCCGCATCGTCGCCCCAGAAATCGCCGCTGTCTGCTTCCTCGGAAACCGTGGCTTCGCCCCAGAAGTCCTCGTCGTCGCCGCCGGCCTCTTCGTCGCCCCAGAACCCCTCCTCATCGTCGCCCGAGCCGGTCTCCTCGAGCTGCCCCAGAGCAGCGAGCTCGTCGTCCCATAGGGGCGCCGGTAGGTCCGGAGCGTTCGTGCCGGCGGTCTCGGCCCGCATGTCGTGCCACCTCAGGCGGAAGGCAACGTCTTTGTGGTTGTGGATGGCCTGGACGCCGACCGCAATGATCGACGGGTAGAAGTTGCGGCCGGGCTCGATGATCTGACCGACGATGGGAAGTACGGTGGTCGGCGCCTCGGAAAACAGGTCATCAGTCAGCTCGAGCGACTCTCGTGTTGCGATCGAGCGAACGAGGTTGGCGTATGGCTCTTCCACGGTGTTACCCGAGAGCGACACGATGAAATCGACGATGCTCCAGATGTCCTCTTCGGGTAGCGCGCCGTAGAAGCCCGGCATCGGCGTGCCGTTGAAGCCTGTCGACATGGTGCGAAAGATGTCTTGCCGAGTGCCGCCGCCGCGGAAGGTCCACGGCATCGACAGATTGGCGGCCCGGATATGGTTGCCCCAGTCGTCGGTCAGGGTCGGGGCGGAGGTTCCGTCGCCGCGTCCCAAAGTACCGTGGCAGCGGGCGCAGCCGGTCGCTTCGTAGACCTCGCGCCCCTTGGCGGCTCCTTCCTCGCTGTACGACGGCGGCGAGGGCAAGGGGATCGGCTCGGGCGCGAGCTCTGGATCCTCGAAATCGGCGCTGAAGGTCTTGAGGTGACCGACGACGGCGCTGACCTGGGCGTTGGTCAGGTTGGGGAAGGCGGGCATGCTGGTGTAGGGGAGGCCGATCTTGACGACCCGTTCGAGGTCGGCATCGGTCGGCAGATTGCCGGTCTCGGTCGAGCGGATCTTGTACTTGCCGCTGGTGAAATCCCGCGGCTCTGGCTTTAGAAAGCGCGCGGCGATGCCCTGGCCGTCACCGTTCTCGCCGTGGCACTGCGAGCAGTACTTGGCGTAAATAGCCTGGCCGTCCGTTTGCGCCGTGAGCGGTGCCGCGACCGCCACCAAGAGAAGGAGAGTGAGCGATTTCGCCACGCCGGACATCAGTGCAGCTCCTCGACGGCGCGTGGCTTCGAGTCGGTGAACTCGTAGAGGAAGAGAATGACGTTCCACATTTCCTCCTCGGTCAGGAACTGCTCCCAGGCCGGCATGGCCGACTGCCACGGTCCGCCCTCCTCGGGCAGCCCAGGCGCGCCCTTGGCGATGCGCCAGAAGAGGAAGGCCTCGCGCAGCATCGGAATGGTCCCGGGGTCCTGGAAACTTGTCGGAATCGGGTTCAAGCCATGGATGAACATGCCATCCCCAGCCATCAGGTCGCCGTGGCAGTAGAAGCAGTTCTCGTAGTAGATCTGCCGCCCGTTCACGACTCGTCCCGCGAATGCCTCCGGATCATCGTTCTCGAGGTGGCGGTAGGGGTTGTCCTGAGTACCCAGTGGGTACTCGGTGTCGTGGACGGTGATCGAATCGGGGGGTGCCGGGTGCACGGTACGGGCAAAACTCGGTGCCTGCGGGTCGGACGTCATCTGCGCGTAGATCCGAACGGCGAAGAGTGCCGGTATCAGCAGAGCGACGACAACGAGCCACGCTTGGTATCGGCGCTCGGTCATGAAGGCCGTGAGCGGATCTCGGACCTGTGCCCAGCGCTCGCTGTCGGCCAGCGCGTAGGCGGTGAGACTCAGGGTGACGATCCCCATATAGAGCTTGATGACCGACACCGGCACCGGCGTCGAGAAGCCGTAGCGCAAGGCGACATAGCAGCCGACCCACCAGGCGGCCAGCCAGACGAGCATGCCCGGCTTGACGAAGCGGAGCCCGATCAGTGCGGCGACAACCGCCAAGATAACGAGAACGTTCATGGGGCCTCTCCGCGTGCGGGCTCTGAACCGGAACTGCTGCTGCCGGTGTAGACGAGGGGAGTGTCCATCGTCACGGTGGCCATTCCGCCCAAGGTCTCGAGATAGGCGATGACGCACATGATCTCGTCGTCATTCAGCCCAATCGGGGGCTTGTTGATTTGCGGCATCCCGGGATTGAATCCCTCGACGACGTAGATGTCCGGCTCGTACAGGCTCTCGGCCAGATAGTCGACAGCCGAGTAACCGGGAATGCGAGTGGCGGCGCGGGTTGCGATGCCGTCGAGATCCGGGAACCGAAGAGCGCCGGAGCGACCGATCGTGTGACACGTCGTGCAGATGCCTTTGCCTTCGAAGATGTCCTTGCCGATCTCGACCATGTCGTCGGTGGAGATGTTGCTGGCAATGTCGATGACCTCCGGCGGATGTACTTCTTTCTGTGGCACCGACTGGCCGACCATGGTGTAGACGCCCGTCAGGGCGACGGTCAGCAGTACCAATTGAATTGGAATCGGGATTCTGCTCATGAGGCCACCACGGCTTCGGGAGTGGTCTTCGCCTCTTCGATCGTCGGCTTCTTCCCCGCCAAGCCGGCGAGCCAGAAGACGAAGCCGATCAGGGCGAAGAAAAGAAGGACCGTTACCGACACGACCTGAGTGGCGAATCCGAGAGTTGGAGTGAAGGCATCGGGCGAAGTGTCACGAATCACGCCGTAGACGTGCCAGTGAAGGCGCAGACCGGAGCGCACATAGCCCATGAGTCCCATGGTCCAGGTAAAGGTGACCGCCAGCGCGATGAGCAGGTACTGGGAGACCGGGTTGATTGTGCCCCATTCGGTCGTCGTCGATTTGGCGTTGCGCAACAGCAGAACATCGATGATTGTGACGAGGATAATTGCCAGAAGTACTGAGCCGACCTGTGGAATCGACAGCTTGATCCGCACCGTTGCCTCGACGAAGTAGCCGTAGACGCCGAGAAAGAGGACGATCGATGCGGCAGCGGCGAAGATCGCGAACTGGATGGCATTACCAAGCTTGGCCCAGGACACCGTTGGGACCTTGCTGCTGCGCCGGTAGAGAAGGAAGCTCACATAGGTCGTCAGGATGAGAATGTTGACCGCCGTGTTCTTCGCCGACATCACGCCCATGTAGCCGAGAGCAGGATGGGATGAGCCGCCCATCGACTGGATCTCCTCTATCGTCGAGATGATCGATCGCGGTGTTGCCCACACGGCGAAGCAGAGGGTGATGATGATCAGCAAGTATTTGATGTAGGAGCGGTAGCGCTCTGCACCCTGGACGCGCCCCATGCCGAGCCACAAGTACCAGTTGGCGAAGAGAAAGAGATTGCCGATCAGGACCGCCTGAATGATGAAGAGCCAGGAAAACGCCCCGCCCATCATCGTCAGCCCCATGGTCTGGGAGAAGGCGTAGATCTCGGAGGCCAGGTAGTAGCCGGCAAAGGGCAGCGGCAGCAGCCCGACAATGGCGACGAAGTTGCCGATGTAGCCCATCCAGTCGTAATGCGCCTTCTCCTCGGGAGTCCGAGCCTTGAGAAACTGGTAGGCGGCGTAAGCGGCGGCGATCGAGCCGCCAAAGGCGATATTGGCGATGATCCGGTGGATGTTGATCGGCATCCAGGTGTAGTTGCTGACCGCTTCCCAGGTGCTGATGAGCGCTCCGTGCTCCGAGATGCCCGAGGGTGTCGTCATGAAGGTCAGCCAGGCGTTGGCGATGAACATAATCGCAGTGCCGACGAGGTTGAGCATGACGCCGAGAAACAGATGCATCTTTGGTCCGAACTTGCCCCAACCGTAGTAGTAGCTGTAGAGGAATCCGGCTTCGAAGAAGAACAGCAGGACATATGGGAGAAAGGTCGGCGAGAAGACGTGCATCATGTAGTTGGTGAACTTCGGGTAGAGAGCGATCAGCATGAAGGTCAGCGCAGCACCGAAGGTCGCCGTCAGGGAGAACGACACCGAGAGAAGCTTGGTGAACTCGTAGGCGAGCGCGTCGTAACGTTTGTCGCCGGTCTTGTAGCCGATGAACTCGATAATGACGGCGAACATCGGCACCGCGAGAACGAAAGCCGCGAAGAGCAGATGGAGCTGAGCAACGACCCATATGGCAACGCGGCTGCCGACTCGCGGGAATGCCCGGTACTCCTCCTCCTCGTACACTCGTTCCAGAGCTTTCTCCTGGGCGGCGACGGCCGCGTCCTCGATCGCCTGGTCGCGAGGCGTGCGCTCTTCCCCAGTAGCTGCAATCGGGGCCGTGTAGGAGGCCTTCGAGTTCACGTACATCGCCACGCGTACCGCGGCGATAACGGCCAGGAAGAGAAGAACTCCGACGAGGATCAGTGGCGGCTTGCGCTTCACGAAGGTTTCCTCATCGGTTCTGAAGCTCCCTGACGTGGGCGACGATCGCCCAGCGGTCCTCGACAGGAAGGCGCGCTCCGAGCGACGGCATCAATCCGACGCCATTCGAGATGGTCTGGAAGATCTGTCCGTCCGGCAACTGAACGA
>JAOTUP010000091.1 GCA_029863825.1 Acidobacteriota bacterium
GACGAACGTCGGGGACGTCGGGGTTATCGGCTGGTGCTTCGGTGGCGGCTGGTCGCTCCGAACCGCGCTGTTGTTGGGCGATCGAATTGGCGCCGCCGTCATCTACTACGGCCGTCTCGTCACCGACGTCCAAGAGCTGGCGCCCTTGGACTCACCAGTACTCGGCTTCTTCGGTGAGCTCGACGGCGGCATTCCGGTGGCGACGGTACGAGCGTTCGAGACCGCCCTCGAGACGCTGCAGAAGCCTGCCAGCATCCACGTCTATCCCGGGGCCGATCACGCGTTCGCCAACCCGTCGGGCACGCGCTACGACGAAGCCGCCGCGGATGATGCATGGAAGAAGACGCTGCACTTCTTCGCCGAGCATCTCGAATGACATCCGCGCGACAATTCCGCACCGGCTGGCTGGCGGTCGTCCTTGCCGCTGCCATCCTTGTCGGCTGCGGACATCCGGAGCCCGCTTCGTCGACCGCGGCGTTGGCTCACTCCTACTCAGTCCGCGGCATCATTCGCCAGCTCCCATCGCACGCCGGCGTACCGCTTCTCATCGAGCATGAAGCGATTCCTGACTTCACCAACATCCGCGGCGAGCCTGCCCCGATGGCCGCCATGACCATGCCGTTCACTCTTGCCGATGGACATCTTCTCGAATCACTCGATGTCGGCGACATGGTCCGTTTCGAGATCAGCGTCGACTGGGACTCCGCGCCGGCGGTCGTCATCGACTCGATCGAGGCACTGCCACCCACAACGCGCCTCGAACTCGGAAGATCGGCCGCATCAAAGTCTCCCTGAGTCCATCGCCGACTCTCCTCAGCACCGGCTCCCAATCCGGCTCTCCCCGCGTGCCCCAGACTCGTCGAGAGAACGCGCAGCGGAAACTCACCGGGACTGCACGTCGTGCAACGACGCACAGAAGACCTCGCCGGTCGGCTCACCGCTGTCGTTCGAAGAGAAGGTGAGGCAGCTCCGGCATCACCAGCTTGTCGAGCGCAAGCTGCACTGCCGCCGGAGAGCCGGGTAGCGCAAAAAGCAGCGCCTCGCCGCTCAGGCCCGCCACCGCGCGACTCATCATCGCCGCCGAGCCGACCTCGGCATAGCTCAACATGCGAAAGAGCTCTCCGAAGCCCTCGAGCCGTTTGTCGAGCAACCGGTCGACAACCTCGATTGTCGAGTCGCGGCGCGAGACGCCGGTGCCGCCGGTAGTGACGATGACCTCGGCAGCTCGGTCCGCGAGCCAGCCGGTGAGAACGGCACCGATCTCTTCCGGCTCGTCCCGCACCCACCGGCGAGCCACGAGCTGGTGGCCGGCGCTCTCGAGCCTGTCTCTCAGCAGGTCACCGCTCGTGTCGTTTTCCGCCGTCCGGGAGTCGCTGATCGTCAGAACGGCGCACTTCGCCTTCCGCCCTTCGGCTCCGCGCCGATGCCGCTCGACTGAGGTGTTCATCATTCCCCTCCTCGTGCTCTCACCACTGTATCAATGGGTCACCCACGGCAGACCGTCGGGTCTCATTCCTATCCAGAGGACCAGCTCGTGGCGCTCGTACGGGCTCTCCCCTTCAGCTGCGAACTGCTAGCATCCCGGCTCCACACCGCGGCTGTCCGCTGGTCAGACAACGAGGGCGAACGATGCCACCACTTCCCCGCTCGGCGACTCATCTCGCTGTACTCCTCGCCCTCGCCGCGCTCAGTGCCCCACCTTCTCTGAGCGCCTCCGACGAAAATCTCTCGCAGACAATTATCGACTTACAAACGGCGGCGCTTGCCGACTCCACGGCCATCGACCTCCTGCGCTCTCTCACCGCCGATGTCGGATCTCGTTTCGCCGGAACACCGGGAGACATCGCCGCAGTGACCTGGGCCGAGCAGAAAATGCGACAGCTGGGATTCACCAATGTGCGCACCGAGCCGGTGACGGTCCCGCGCTGGGTGCGCGGCGAAGCGCGCGGGCACATCGTCGGGCCACATCCTCTGCGGATGATGCTCATCGCCCTCGGCGGCAGCGTCGGAACACCCGACGACGGCATTACGGCCGAAGTCGTCGCAGTCGATTCTCTCGAGAGTCTCGACGCATTGCCCGGAGACGCCCTCAACGGCAAGATTGTGTTCTTCAATCAGCGCATGGAGCGAGCCAGGGACGGCTCCGGCTACGGCCGGACGGTCGGCATTCGCACCAAGGGCGCGGCGGCAGCGGCACGCAAAGGGGCAATTGCGACACTCATTCGCTCGGTTGGCACCGGCACTCACCGCTTTCCACATACCGGTCAGATGCGTTACGAGGAAGGAACCCGGCGCATTCCGGCGGCGGCTCTCGCAATTCCCGATGCCGATGTCCTGGAGACGCGGCTCGCTGCGAACCAACCGGTTGTATTCAACCTTTTTCTGGGCAGCCGTTATCTGGACGAGACCGAATCAGCCAACGTGATTGGCGAGATTGAGGGCCGCGAGGAAACTGACGAGATCGTTTTGCTGGGCGCTCATCTGGACTCATGGGATGTCGGCCACGGTGCGATCGATGACG
The DNA here is from genome assembly GCA_029863825.1 of Acidobacteriota bacterium. Classification (GTDB taxonomy): domain Bacteria; phylum Acidobacteriota; class Thermoanaerobaculia; order Multivoradales; family JAHEKO01; genus JAOTUP01. Next base: position 2,522 of record JAOTUP010000091.1, read on the forward strand.
GTGCCGGGTGTGCCACCGTGCTGGCCGCCGGACATCTGCTCGGGCGACTCTCGCAGCGGCCTCGGCGTACGATCCGCGTGGTGCTCTTCGCCAATGAAGAGTTCGGCCTGTCAGGGGCCAAAGCCTACGCCGATCGTCACGCTGAAACCCTCGACACGCACCAGTTGGCGACGGAGTCGGACTTCGGCGCCGGCCGAATATGGCGCTTTGCCACCCGGCTCGATCCGCTTGACCTGCCGCAGGCTGAGCGCCTCGCACCGCTTCTCGCGCCGCTCGGTATCGACTGGTACGAGAATACGGGACGGGGCGGCGCCGACCTCAGACCGCTGCGAGAAGCCGGAGTGCCGGTCGCAGACCTGACCCCGGACGGAACCTACTACTTCGACTACCACCACACCGAAGACGACACTTTCGACAAAGTCGCGCCCGACGATCTCGCCCAAAACGTCGCCGCGATGGTAAGTCTCGCCTACTTTGCAGCTGAGATCCCGATGAGCTTTCGCCACCTGCCTCCAGAGGAGACGCCGTGATCCCGTCGCTTCGCCGCGCCTTGGCTGGGGCATGCCTGCTCCTGCCGTTGGCCGGATGTGTAGGCCTCAACCGGCAGATCTCGACAGCTGCCGGCCAAGCGGACCACCCGTTCGCATCCGTCAGGCACCTGACGTTTCTCGGTGAAGCCGAGATCGAAAGCGGTTTCACCTTTGCCGGTACTGTGGTGGGCGGGCTTTCAGCTCTCACCTTCGACCCGCGCGAGAATCTCTACTACGCCTTGGCAGACGATCCGTCGCTTCTTGCACCGGCTCGCATATATGGCCTGCGTATCGACCTCTCCGATGGGCGGCTCACCAGCGGCGACGTCAGCATCCAATCGATGGTCGTGCTGCGCGACACTGACGGCGAGCCTTTCGAAGAGTATGAGCTCGACGGCGAAGGGTTGGCAACATCGACAACGGGCGGCTTCTTCTTCTCCTCGGAAGGCAACATCGAACGCGGAATCCAGCCGTTTCTTCGCGAAATCACCAGCGACGGGTCGACGGGTCGCTCGCTCGAACTCCCAAAGCGCTACCTCTCGCGACGCGATGGTCGGCGCGGCGTGCGCCACAACCTGGCGTTCGAGGCGCTGACCCTCACGCCGAGTGGGCGCTGGCTCGTCGTCGGAACAGAGAACGCCCTGGCCGACGACGGCCCGCCGTCCGATCTCGACGTCCGGAGTCCGTCTCGCCTCTTGCGCTATGACGTTCACTCGGGCCGGTCGGTCGCCGAATATCTCTACTGGGTCGAGCCCGTCTCCCGCCCACCGTCGACGCCGGACGGCTTCAAGGTCAACGGTCTGGTGGAGCTCCTGGCGCTCGACGATGATCACTTCCTCGCTCTGGAACGCGAATTCTCGCACGGTGTCGGCAACTCGATTCGACTCTATGGGGTCGATCTCACGGAGGCTGACAATATCCTCGGACACCGCATCGGTCGGCGCGCGGCGCGAATCCGTCCGGCAGCGAAGACTCTGCTGTTGGATCTTGCGGAACTCGGCATTCCGCTCGACAACATCGAAGCTCTCGCCTTCGGCCCGGAGCTGCCTGACGGTCGTCGAACTCTGCTGCTCGCCAGCGACAACAACTTCAGTCTGCGGCAGAGATCACAGTTCCTCGCCTTTGCCTGGAGCGACGGAGCCATCGCGATTTCGCAGATTCAAGGTGCGGATCATCGCTCTCCGCTGGCTGGGGATTGGGTCTTCGGCGTCGAGGGGATCGTCACGGCTATCGAGCGGAATGCCAAGCCTGCCCGAGCCTGGCTGCAAGGTTTGCACGGGGACGATGACCCGAAAACCTCGGAGGCCCTCTCGTTCGCGCCCCTGCGGCCGGCCGAGTTCGCTCCCGGGGATGTGCTGTCCATCAGCGGCCAGGTGAGTGAGAGCGGCAGGGACGGCAGCCTGTCGGTCACCAGGATCGAAAATGCCTCGGCTTGGATCCTGTCGCGCGGCGAGGCGCTCCCGGCGCCGATTCAACTCGGCCCGGCGATCCCCCGGCTGCTCGACGACGACGGGTTCACCGCATTCGAGCCGGAAAACGACGCCATCGATCACCTGGAGAGTCTCGAGGGCATGCGCGTCTCGGTACCAGCGCCTGTCGCCGTCGGCCCGACAACACGCTTTGGCGACTTCGTCGTTCTCGCCGAGCGAGGCGGCGAGAACGGCCCGCGGACGGCTCGTGGCGGGATCCTCCTGACGGCAGAAGACTCCCAATCCGCTCGCGTGCAGGTCGACCCTCGTCTGCTTCGCCCCGGAGACCGTCGGCAGAACGGAAAAGAGGCTCCCGGCGCGAGCGGAATTCGCGTCGGCACCACGTTCGAAGAAGAGATCGTGGGCGTTCTGGACTACTCGTTCGGCGCCTTCGAAGTCGTGGCCAGCGAGCCGCTACCACCCTCGACAACCGACGCTGAATCCCAAGAGCGAACGACACTGCGTGGCGACGACCAGCATCTGACTCTCGCCACTTTCAATGTTGAGAATCTCGACGCCCGCGATTCGAGCGACAAATTCGACGCGGTGGCGCGAACCATCGTCGACGCCCTCGGGGCCCCCGATGTCGTAGCACTACAGGAAGTACAGGACGATAACGGTCCGGTCGACGACGGCGTGGTATCAGCCGCGAAGACACTCGAGCGGCTGGTCGCGACGATCACCGCCATGGGCGGTCCTCGCTACGAGTTCCACCAGATCGATCCCGCCAACAACAGCGACGGCGGTCAGCCGGGCGCCAACATACGCGTTGCCTACCTCGTCGATCGGCAACGGGTCGATGTCCCTGCGCACGGCGGTACCGCGGATGCGCCATCGCTCGCACTTCTGAGGCGTGACGACGGTCTTCATCTGGCCGCCAATCCAATCCGCATCGGGGCCGATGATCCCGCGTTTTCCTTCGACCAAGATCGCGGCTACGAAGCGAGTCGCAAACCCTTGGCGCTCGAGATCGAGTATGCCGCTCACCGACTTTTCCTGATCAACACTCATCTGAAGTCGAAGCGCGGCGATGACGGGCTCTTCGGCTCGCGGCAGCCGCCGCAACGCCATAGCGAAAGACAGCGACTCGCACAAGCGCGCGTCATCCGGCGCTTCGTCGAGGACATTCTCGCGACCGACACCGACGCCCTGGTTGTGGTCCTGGGTGATCTCAACGATCACGAGTTCAGAGCGCCCGTTAGCGAACTCGCCGGCGATGTCCTGGTGAACCTCATTGCCGACGTGGAACCAGCGCGCCGCTATACCTACAACTATCGCGGCGCCTCGCAGGTCCTGGATCATGTCCTGGTGAGCTCGTCTGTGGCCGGCACGACGTCGCCGGCGATCGACATTGTTCACGTCAATGCCGACGAGCCCGAATCAGCTCGCTCCAGCGATCACGACCCGGTGGTCGTGCGGTTCGAGCTGGCAGACTGAAACTCCGGACGCTACCTGCCGGCTGCCTCTTCGAATAGAATCAACCGGTCGGATCAAAAGCGTAGAAACTCCGCGGTCGTCGCGCCGGATACGCCGGAGTGCGAGTTCAGCCGCGGAAAGAAATATCACGAGGGAAAAGGAGAAATCGAGTATGAGCATGATGTCTGAGTTCAAAGAATTCGCCCTGAAAGGCAGTGTCATGGACATGGCCGTCGGCATCATCATCGGCGGCGCGTTCGGCAAGATCATCGCCTCGCTGGTGAATGACGTTTTGATGCCCGTCGTCGGCCTGGCGCTGGGCGGCGTGAGCTTTGCCGACCTTTACACGTCGCTCGACGGCAATACCTACGACTCACTGGCTGCCGCCGAGGAGGCTGGGGCGGCGGTCATGAAGTACGGCTCGTTCTTTCAGAACATCGTCGACTTCGTGATCATCGCCTTTGTCATCTTCATGATGATCAGAGCCATGAATAACATGCGCAAGAAGGAAGAAGAGGCTCCGGAAGCGCCCCCCGAGCCCTCTGAAGAAGCCAAGCTCCTAACCGAGATTCGGGATTCGCTGGCCAAATCGTAGCCGATGATTCCGCCGCCCGGCCTCTTAGGCGGGCAATTGCATCTATCGCCAGGGGCGGGGCCAAGCCCCGCCCCTGGTTTTTCTCCACAGCCCAGCGCGCGAGACGTTCTCCCATCGGCAGTCTTGCCATGTCGCTGCCTGTTCGAGCTCAGCCTCATGGTACGCTCCCGGCTCGCCAAGCGAAGGAGATCTCCATGAAATCAGTCTCGTCAGTGACCGCCGTCGGTCTGGTCGTTCTTTTCACCGCCTGTGCGCCTCCCCCCTCCGAGCAAGGGGACTCCTCGATTGCGACCGAGATTGCTCTCGGGCCGGACGCCGACGCGGCCGCCGCCATCGTCACGGCCGAGTCGCTCCGCGGTCCGATCGCCGAGCTGGCAAGTGACTCCTATGCCGGCCGCGGTCCGGGAAGCGACGCCGACTCGATGACCCAGCGCTATCTGATCGAGCGCATGGAAGCCCTCGGTCTCGAGCCGGCAGGAGCCGGCGGTTCATGGCTGCAGCCGTTCGACATGGTGAGCATTGACGTCACGGCACCGGCGACCTGGAGATTCGAGCATGGCGGCACGGCTCTGGAGCTTTCCTGGTGGAACGAGTTCATCGCGTCGAGCGGTGTTCAGAAACCCGTTGCCGAAATCGCCGACGCCGAGCTCATCTTCGTCGGCCACGGCATCGAGGCGCCGGAGTACGGTTGGGACGATTTCAAGAATGTCGACGTGTCGGGCAAGGTCGTCGTCGTCATGAACAACGACCCGGACTGGGATCCCGCGCTCTTCGAGGGCGTCACGCGTCTCTATTAC
>JAOTUP010000092.1 GCA_029863825.1 Acidobacteriota bacterium
CGTCGCCTTCAAACGGCTGGCGACCGATCTGCTGCCCGACATCACCTATCCGTCCCTGACCGTGCGCACGGAGTTCGACGGTGCCGCACCGATAGAGGTGGAGAACCTCGTTACTCGCCCGGTCGAAAACGCCGTCGGCGTCGTCAACAACGTAGTGCGCGTCGTCTCGAGCTCGCGCGCCGACATCTCCGAGGTCACGCTCGAGTTCGGCTGGGGAACCAACATGGATTTGGCGGCGCTGGATGTGCGGGAGCGGCTCGATGTGTTGCAGCTTCCGGTCGACGCCGAGCGCCCGCTCCTTCTGCGATTCGACCCGGCTCTCGACCCGATCTTGCGCATCGGCCTGACCGGCGGCAGCGATCTCGTGCGTTTGCGGTTGCTCGCCGAGGAAAGAGTTCAACGTGCACTCGAACGAATCGAGGGCGTCGCCGCCGTGGTCGTCTCGGGCGGGCTCGAGGAAGAGATCCAGGTGCAGGTCGACGAGCGGCGCCTGGCCAACCTGGGCCTCTCCGTCAACCGCGTTCTCGAGCGTTTGGCCTCGGAGAACGTCAATATCACCGGCGGCAGGTTGCGAGAGGGACAGACTGAGTTTCTCGTCCGCACGGTCAACGAGTTCCTGCGACCGGAGGATCTCGAGCAGGTCGTTGTCGACAGCTCGCAGGGCGCCATCGTACGCGTCGTCGACGTCGCCCGCGTCCTCAAGGGACACAAGGAGCGGGACATCATCACCCGCATCAACGGACGTGAAAGTGTCGAAGTCGCGGTGTACAAGGAAGGTGGCACCAACACCGTCAAAGTCTCGGACGCGGTAAGCGCTGGCCTCGGCGACCTTGGCAGCCGTCTTCAGAACCTCGACCCGAGCCTGGAGTTGACGGTGATCACCGACCAGGCCGGCTATATCCGCCAGTCGGTGAGCGAAGTTCTCAAGACTGCACTCTACGGCGGCCTTCTGGCTATCCTCGTGCTCTATCTGTTCCTGCGCAGTTGGAAGACAACGACGATCATCGGCATCGCCATCCCCGTATCGGTCATCACCAGCTTTTTCTTGATGTACGCCTTCGGCATCTCGCTCAACATCATGTCCTTGGGCGGGCTGACCCTCGGCATCGGACTCCTGGTCGACAACTCGATCGTTGTTCTGGAATCGATCCAGCGCCGCCGGGAGGATGGGCTTGCAGAAGTCGAAGCGGCGTCCGCCGGTACGGCCGAAGTGGCCAGAGCGGTCATCGCGTCGACTCTCACTACGGTCTGCGTATTCGTACCGATCGTCTTCGTCGAGGGCATCGCCGGCCAGCTCTTCGGCGATCAGGCATTGACCGTCACGTTTTCGCTGACGATCTCGCTTCTCGTCGCCCTGACGCTCATCCCGATGCTCGCTTCCCGGCGATTCGACCCTCAGGACGACGTGGCTTCGAGCGACTCCACCGGGGCGCCGGGCCGCGCACTCTTCGCTCTGTCGGTCGCCGTGACCAGGGGACTCTCCGCCGTCGTGCGCGGTGTCGCTTCGATGGTCGCCCGCGCGTCGAGACCCGTTTTGGCGACGTTCAGCAAGGCCTTCGACTCCCTCGCGGCCATCTACGACCGTCATCTGGGATGGGTGCTCGGACATCCGGCGTTGACCGTGTTGGTGGCTTTTGCCCTGCTGGCGCTGAGTCTGGCGCTCGTCCCGCGCCTCGGGCGCGAGCTGGTGCCCGAACTGGTCCAGGGCGAGTTCTTCGTCAACACCGAGCTGCCGCCAGGGACGCATCTCGACGTCACCGAGCGACGGCTCGGCGGGCTCGAGAGCTTCGCCTCCGGCCTGGATGGCGTCAAGACGGTCTATGCCATTGCCGGCTCCTCGAATGAGCAAGGCGGCACGGCGGGTGAGAGGCGCGAGAATATCGGCCAACTCACACTGAGCCTCGAACCACCCGTTTCTCGTGACAAGGAGGAGCAGCTGATGGCCGCGCTGCGCCAGGCGCTCGACCGCGAGGAGGGCCTCGACTATCGCTTCGGCCGACCATCATATTTCAGTTTTCGAACGCCGATCGAGGTCGAAATCCGCGGCTATAACCTGGCAATTCTCGAACGGCTCGGCGACCAGCTCGTGGCCGGCATGGAGACGATCCCGGGCCTCACCGATATCAAATCATCCACCGAGGGAGGCAATCCGGAGCTGCAGATCCGCTTCGACCGCGCGCTGCTTGCAGCGCAGGGGCTGACCCTCGCCGATGTCGCTCCGATTGTGCGCTCGAAAGTCCAGGGCACCGTGGCGACCGACCTGCAACGACAGGACCGGACAGTCGACATCCGGCTCCGCGCAGAGGAGGAGTTCCGCGACAGCATCGAGGATCTCGCGCGGCTCACCGTGGCGCAGCGCGGCAGGACGGCCATCCCGCTGTCGGCAGTGGCGAGAATCGAGGAGGTCGAGGGCCCGGCGGAGATTCGCCGCTCTGACGGGGATCGTGTCGCCGTCATCACCGCCAATCTTGCCGGTCGCGACCTGGCGTCGGTCAGTGATGACATCGCCGCCACCCTCGAGGCGATGTCGCTGCCTTCCGGCTTCAACTGGCGCATCGGCGGCCAGGGTCAAGAGATGGAAACGTCCTTCACCAGCATGAGGCTGGCGATCTTCCTCGCCATCTTCATGGTGTACCTGGTGATGGCATCGCAGTTCGAATCGCTTCTCCACCCGTTGGTCATTCTCTTCAGCATTCCCTTTGCACTCATCGGTGTCATCGCCACTCTCTTGATTTTCGATGTCACGATCTCGATCGTCGTCCTGATCGGCGCGATTCTTCTCGCCGGCATCGTCGTCAACAACGCCATCATTCTCGTCGACTACACCAATCAACTGCGGCGGCAGGGCCTGGCCAAGGTGGAGGCGCTTCGCCGCGCCGGGCACGTGCGTCTGCGACCGATTCTCATGACCACCGCGACCACGGTGCTGGGACTCTTGCCGATGGCCCTCGGCCTCGGCGAGGGCGCCGAGCTGAGAAGTCCAATGGCGCTCACCGTCATCGGTGGCCTTCTGACGTCGACGGCCTTGACGCTTCTCATCATTCCCGCGGTCTACAGTTTGCTCGACCGGCGCCCCTGAGTGGTCTGGTCGCGATTGCCGCGGCTTTCAGTTAGCATGCGCCGACCCGCGGGTTGCCTGACTCGCCTGCGTCCACCCTTCAGTCGGAGAACCTCTCATGCAGCTCGGCATCACCGGCCTGGCAAAGACCGGCAAGACGACCCTCTTCAATCTGCTGACCTCGTCGCACGAGGCCACGGACAAGTTCGCCAAGTCGACCGAATCGCACGTGGCCATCGCCAAGGTCCCCGACCGCCGACTCGACGCGTTAGCCACACTGTACGAACCGCAGAAGCTCACTCCAGCGACCATTCAGTTCGTCGACATTCCGGGCGTCGAGCACCGTGCCGGCGGCTTCGATCTCAATCTCGTCCAGCTCCGGGAGGTGGACGCCCTGGTGCACGTGGTACGTGCTTTCGAGGACCCGGACATCCTCCATCCGCAGGGCTCGATCGACACAGCTCGGGACATCGCGTCCCTGGATCTCGATCTCATCCTCGCCGATCTGGAGATCGTCGAGCGGCGGCTGGCGCGTCTGGAGCAGAGCCAGAAGCGCGGACTCACCGCTGATGAGGCCAGGGAGCGGGAACTCCTGGACGAAACCATCCGCCCCGCCCTCGAAGCCGAGACACCCTTGCGAACGATGGAGCTCGCGGACGCCGCCGAGCGGCGTCTGCGTGGCTTCCAGCTGCTGTCCGCCAAGCCGATGCTGGTTGTTCTCAACGTCGCCGAGGACGAACTCGGCGCGGCGTCCCAAGTACCATCTGTCGGGTCCGGACCCGCTCGGGAGGTCGTCGTGATGAGCCTGCCGATCGAGGACGAGATCGCTCAACTGCCGCCCGCCGAGCAGCGTGACTTTCTCTCCGCCCTGGGTCTCGAGCAGGCGAGTCTCGATCGCGCGATTCGCGCCGCTTATCATCTTCTGGGTCTCATCTCCTTCTTTACCGTCGGCCAGGACGAAGTGCGAGCATGGACGATCCGCCGGGGCACAAGCGCGCGGCGTGCCGGCGCTGCCATTCACTCCGACATCGAGCGCGGGTTCATTCGCGCCGAAGTCGTTCCCTGGGAGGAGATTCTCGAGCGCAAGAGCATCGCCGCGTGCCGGGACGCCGGAACGCTCCGACTCGAAGGCAAGGAGTACGTCGTCGCCGACGGCGAGATCGTTCATTTTCGCTTCAATGTGTGAGGGAGGGCGTGAGGGCGTGGGGAACAATTAGCACGTCCTGTGCGAGACGGGAGATCCGGTTGGCGGGTGCCGGAGGTCGTAGAGACTACGCCTGGACCAGATCCGCCTCACGACGCACGGTGTATTACACTCTGCCGATCCCGTCGGGTCCAGCAACAACAGACGTCTGGAAGGCATCATCGCCCATGAAACGAAGCGCCCTGATTCTGAGTGTCTTTCTTGTCCACAGCGGCCTGGCGACCGCCGATGAGCCTGTCGACTGGGAGATGGCCAGTCGCATCCGCCACGAGGGTTTCCACAACTCCCTGGTCATGGAGACGCTCGAGCACCTGACGGACGTCATCGGCCCGCGTCTCACCGGGTCGCCGGCGATGAAAGAAGCCAACGACTGGACTCGCGAGCGACTTGCCCACTGGGGCCTCGAGAACGCACATCTCGAGAGCTGGGGACCATTCGGTCGCGGATGGAGCTTCAGCCGCGCCAGCGTGCACATGCTGCAACCGCGAGCTGTGCCGCTTTTGGCACTGCCCAAGGCCTGGACGCCGGGGACGGACGGCCCGGTGAGCGGTCCGGCGATGAAGGCTGTCATCGCGGACATCGCCGACCTGGAAGATCTGCAAGGGCAGGTGGCAGGCAAGATTCTCTTCATCGCCGAGCCACGTGAGATCGAAGAGCCGTCCGAGGCGGCGTTCAGCCGCCACGACAAGGAACAGCTCGAAGAGCTTGCCGAGTTCCAGGTGCCGGAGCCGAGAGATCGAAAGGCCTTTCTCGAGCGCATGAACAAGCGTCGCGCGCTGCAGCGCGCGATGACGACTTTCTTCGTCGAAGAGGGAGTCATCGCTGCAATCGATATCAGCTCCAGAGACGGCGGCACCATCCGCCTTGGCGGCGCCGGCTCGCGCGATCCGGACGAAGATCCGGGAGTGCCCGTTCTGGCGATGAGCGCCGAGCAGTACAACTGGATCCTGCGATTGCTGGAAGACGACACCGAGGTCCAGCTCGAGATCGATGTTGTGGCGAGCTTTCACGACGATGATCTTCTCGCTTACAACACCATCGCAGAAATGCCCGGATCCGGGAGCTCCGAAGAGATCGTCATGGTCGGTGGTCATCTGGATTCCTGGCACCCCGGAACGGGCTCGAACGACAATGCCGCCGGCTGCGCCGTCGCCATGGAAGCGGTACGAATCCTCCAGTCGCTCGGCGTCGCCCCACGGCGTACGATTCGCATTGCCCTGTGGAGCGGCGAAGAGCAAGGGCTGCTGGGCTCCTACCACTATGTCCAGGAGCACCTGGTGGCACGCCCGGAGCCGCAAGACCCGGCGGAAAGGAAACTGCCCATCTACGCCTGGAAGGCGCAGTGGCCTCGCACTTTGAAGCCTGAGTACGAGCAGGTCTCCGCTTACTTCAATCTCGACAACGGGAGCGGCAAAATTCGCGGTGTCTACACCCAGGAGAACGCAGCGCTGGTGCCGGTCTTTCGCGCCTGGCTCGAGCCGTTCGCTGACCTCGGTGCGGACACGGTGACCAATCGCAACACCGGCGGCACCGATCATTTGACATTCGACCGTGTGGGTATCCCCGGCTTTCAGTTCATCCAGGACGACCTCGACTACTTCACTCGCACGCATCACACGAATTTCGACGTCTTCGACCATGCCAAGGCCGATGATCTGAAGCAAGCGTCGGTCGTGCTGGCTTCATTCCTCTATCACGCGGCCATGCGGCCCGAGCGGCTACCGCGAAAGCCGGCGCCCACCGAGCCGGCGGCCGAGGATGAGCCGGAGAAGGTCCCCGAGGCGGCGGAAAAGCCGGTGGCACCGCAGCTTTTTCACTGAAGGCCTGAGGGCGTGGGGGCGTGAGGGACGAGGACTCCAGGCACGCTCCACCGAGGCCACGCGCCACGGTCCGGATTGCCCTCGACGCTATTCGATGGGCGTATCCCAGAGCTATTGATTTGTTCGCGCGCTGCCGCTGAGCTGCGCCGACAGCCGCGAGCGAGTGTCCCTGAGCAAAGCATCTCCGCACTCGCGATGGGATGCGGCGAGCGCCCTGGCACGGCTCACTCCAGAACCAGCCTCACGCCCTCTTCTACGGCTGTGGAAAGCGAAGTCTGAGATCGTCCCAATCTCTGCACCGAACCACCTGTCCGGGCAGAGGCTCTTCGCCGTTGCGGTTCCACGGTCGGTCGAGGAGCGCCACATCCAGCGCCAGTGTGTCGGCGAGGAAGCGCGCCATGTCCCGAGAGTCCTCGACCGCCAGACAATAGTCATCGCGAGACAGCTCCGACAACGGTTTTGCCCGTTCAAAATCACTCGCCGGGTGAAGATGAGCATACTTGGCGAGAAACGTCAGTGTCTCGTACGGTACGCCGTGCCGGTCGAGCCAGGCGCGCGATATCGGCTCGCTCGACGGCGGTCGTCCGGTGACGATCTCGAGACGATAGCCTCTGTGCTTCCACTCGTGGAGCGTCTCGATTGAGCCGGGAATCGGATCGAGGTCGAGCAGCACGTCATCGCGGTGTGCTCGCTCCATAAATGCATCGACCTCATCTCGCGTCAGGTCGAAGGAGCGCCCGAGGTCGAACGAGACGATCTCCTCGTACTCGATACTGCGATCGTGAATACGACTGAGCAACGCGAGAAACCCGTGCGCCGTCTCGCACAACACGTCGTCCATATCGACGTAGATTCGCTGCATCTGGTCGACCGTAGTGGACGAGGCGAGCCCGCCCGCGTCACCTAGTCTCCGGAGCTGTCCTTGTCCGGAGTACCGGGCGCATCCGCGCTGGGCATCTCAAAGAGATCTTCGGGCAACTCAACGTTGATCTCCACCGTATCGAAGCTCAGCACCTGACCTTCCGAAGCGCCCTTCGGCTTGCTCTCGATCGTGTGGGGCATAAGCAGCTCCCCAACCTTTCGGTAGTCGCGAAAGGAAGTTTCGATTGCCATCTCGTCACCTTGAACCACGGTCGTCGCCTCGAGCCGTGTCGGAAGATAGGACTCGGCATCCAGGAAATAGTGGCGGATATCGCCCGAGTCGAGCGTCACCTTCAAGTGGTA
>JAOTUP010000093.1 GCA_029863825.1 Acidobacteriota bacterium
GGAAGCGCAGTCTTCCTGGGAGCCGGAGATGATCGAAGTGCTCGCCTCAGGCACGCTGGCTCTCAGCTCGGGGCCGGTGCACCACGCCGCGGGCGTGTTGATCTCGACTTTCAGCTCGGTCTGGAGGCAGGAAGTCCCCGGCGAGTGCGAATCGTCTTCGATCGAGGGAATCAGGTTTGCCCGCAAGAAGAGCCGGGATCCTAGACAGCTCATCGCGCCGCGGGTTGTTTCTACGCACTACGCGCTCGACCCCGATTGTCGTCGGCAGAAACCATTGGTCCGGTCGTCGCGTATAACTGTCAGACTGTTACGAGGAGGTCGTCGATGGATCGTGTCTTGAATCGAGCCGTTGGAATCCGTGCTCTTGCAGTGGCGGTTGTGCTGGGAGCCTTCGCTCCCGTCGCCCAATCGCAAATCCCGGATGAGTTCAGCAACCTGAAGGTCCTCGACCAGGCGATCGAGAAACCGGAGCTTCTGGAAACGATGAAGGGGTTTGCTCTCGGGCTCGGCGTCCGCTGCAACCATTGCCACGTCGGCCCTGACAACCTCGAGGGCATGGACTTCGCCAGCGACGAGAAAGCGACCAAGCGCACGGCGCGGCGCATGCTCGAGATGGTGCGGGCCATCAACGGTGAGACGCTGGCCGACCTGCCGAGCCTCGAAGACGGCGAGAAACCTCAGCACGTGTCGTGTTACTCGTGCCACCGGGGCCTGTCTGAGCCGCCCGGGCATCTCGCCGACGTCCTTGCCGAGACGGCCCGCGATTCCGGCCCCGAGGCCGCGCTCGAGCAGTACCGGGCGCTGCGAGCCGAGCACTTGGGCACCGGACGCTACGACTTCAGCGAGCAGACGTTGAGCCGGCTCGCGCGGATGTATGCCGAGGCGAATGAGTTCGACCAGGCGTTGGCGATTCTCGCCGGCGCGGGAGAGTTCTACGACAGTTCCCCATCGCTTGCCACCAACACGGGGATGGTGCATTTCGCTCGCGGTGATCTCGAAGCGGCTCGGTCTAGCTTCGAGCAGGCGGTCGAGATCGACCCGGAGTTCGCGCCGGCGAGGGGGGCGCTGGCCCGGATCGAGGTCATGCTCAGCCAGCCGGACACCGAGTCGGCAGTCGAAGAACCCTGAAACAAAGCTGATTAGTGGGACATGGCAGGCAAACGGGTAACCGAACGGGTTCTTGTCTGAGGGGCGCCTTCGGGTGCGTGAGTCGAGGGTGCACCCCGGCACTGGGTGAGACTCCCGGCGCGGCCTCCACGGTGTGGTCCTTTGCGCTGTCGTAGTAAAGACCACAATGGGTATCAGCCCCCGTTGCGACCGGCCGGCCTCGCCTGAAGAAGCGCGCCGTCCGACGTCGAGTTGACCGTCGTTTCGAGCACTGCGACAATCGGCGTGTCGTGAACGAAAAGAAAAAGCCCTCGCCGGCCTGGAGTCCGGAGGTTACGGAATCTCTGCACGTACTCCTGGAACATCAGGGCATGCGAAGCCGCGAGCTCGATGCGCAGCTTTCACGGCTCGCTGATGTCGAGGGGGACGCGGTCTATTCCGAGCTCATCTACTTGCTGTGCCGGCTGCGATTCGATCCCGCCGAGGCGCATGAGCACTGGCGGCGGATCCTCGAGGGTCAGGCCGGCATGGAAAAGCAGCTGGGGGCATCGGTGGATCCCCGCGTTGCCCTGATTCACTACTTTCTCGAGGTGCAGCCGTCACTCGAAAGCCCGATTGTCATCGAGATGCGGCTCTTCGAAGAAGCCAGGGAATCGGCGTACCGGGACGAATTGACGGGGCTCCGGAACTACCGTTTTTTTGCAGAAAACCTGGAGCACGAAGTGCGCCGGAGCGATCAGATCAACCAGCCGGTCTCGCTGGTGATGATCGACATCGACGACTTCAAGGCCTATAACGACCGCAACGGGCACCAGCAGGGAAGCCGGGCACTGGCGATGATTGCCAGGGTGCTGGAGAAGACGGTGCGGATTGTCGATGGCGTCGCGCGCTACGGCGGCGAGGAGTTCACCTTCGTCATGCCGGCGACTCCGAAGCTGGGGGCGCACCAGGTCGCCGAGCGCGCACGCCGAGCGATCGACGAGGAATTTTTCCCGGGCGAAGCGAGACAGCCAGGGGGCACACTGACGGCGAGTTTCGGCGTTGCCACGTATCCGGCCGATGCGGCGAGCGCCGAGGAGCTGGTGCGAAACGCCGACCGTGCGCTCTACGTCGCCAAGTCGAAGGGTAAGAACGTGGTCGAGATGTACCGCGACAGCCGGCGGTCCTTCAAACGTCTGGCAGCGACTCTCGAGGGCTCGTTTCGCTCCCTGGGAGAGGAGTTTCCCTTGCAGACGGTGGACCTCTCCACCGGCGGCCTCAAGTTCACGGCCGACGACGAGTTGCCGGAAGGGGCGCTTCTCGATGTTCGCGTGCGGCTCCCGAAAACCTCTCGCGATATCGCGATGGCAGTACGGGTGGTGAGCATCGCCCGAGTCGAGGGCGGAAGATTCCACGTCTCGGCGCGGACGCTCGAGATCGGCCGGCGCGACCTCGGGGCTCTGGTCGACTACCTGCGCCGCGTCGATGGTGAACCGTCTGATGCGGCAGACGGCTGAGATCGAGTCATCGCGCTCACGTCCCGGAGTCGGCGCGCACGACCCGGTTGCGGCCGGCGCGTTTGGCCCGAAAGAGCGCGCGGTCGGCAGCGCCGATGAGGTCGTCACTGGTCATGTCTGCTTCCCAGGTTGCGACCCCCAGGCTGATCGTGACCGGTCGTTTCTCCCACGCGGCTTGCTCCACCGCGCGCCGGAAGCGCTCGGCTAACACGATGGCACCCTCGATGCTGGTATTGGAGAGCACGATGGTGAACTCTTCCCCACCGTAACGGGCCACGTAGTCACTCGAGCGGCTTTCGTTCTCGATCGCGCGCGCCACCGTCTTCAGAGCCTCGTCGCCTTCGGGATGACCGAACGTGTCGTTGTAGGACTTGAAACGATCGATGTCCGCCAGGGCGAGAGAAAAGAGCTGTTCGTGGCGCTTGGCACGGCTGATCTCCTGGTCCATCTGATCGAAGAAGGCACGGCGGTTCTTCAACCCGGTCAAAGCGTCGGTCGTCGACCGCTTGGCGAGCAGCGCGTTGTTTTCCTCGAGCTCGCGCTGATAGGCCTCCAGACGGTGCTGATACCCGCGTCGCTCCTCGGCATGGCGCTCGAGCGAGGCGACGGTCCGGCGCAGCTCGAGCTGAGCCATTACTTGGCGCGACAGAGCCAGCAAGGCATTCCGTTGGTCGGCGTCGATATCGCGCGGCTGGGTATCGATGACGCACAGCGTCCCAAGGGCGCTTCCGGTCGACGTTCTGAGCGGAGCTCCGGCATAGAAGCGGATCGAGGGGTCCGAAATGACGAGAGGGTTTTTGGCAAAACGCTCGTCGCTCGTCGCATCCGGCACCACCATGAGGTGGTCGGGCTCGAGGATCGCATGGGCACAGAAAGCGAGATCTCGCGGTGTTTCGTCCACCGCCAGGCCAAGTTTCGACTTGAACCACTGTCGGTCTTCGTCAATGAGACTGACGAGGGCGATTGGACAGCCGCAGATATGCGACGCCAGGTGCGTGATGTCGTCATACGCCTGCTCGGGAAGCGTGTCGAGCACGTCGTAGCTTCGAAGCTCGTCGAGGCGAAGCTCCTCGGTGTCGGGGGTCGGGACGCTGCCGGACATTTCGTCTCACTCCCTGTAAATGCGGCCGTGGCTATGGTTTTGATCTTACACTGCGCCCAAAGTGCCAGAATGGAAATGGGCCATAAAGAGGTCTGCCCGGTGACGGTGACAGTCTTGCTTGGGGCGGGCACGGCCGAAGAGGTCAGAGCGGAGCCGCCGACTGCCGGCTCCATGAACGAGTGGCCTGCGGAAGTCGGCTGGCGGCGTCGAACCGATTGGAGGAACCGGAGGATTGCCGGGACGCACGGATGCCGGCGTTAGAATCGGCAGGGTTGACTCCACGCTCGATGCATCTCCTCGTACTCGCCATCCTTCTCTGTGGGAGCGGCGTGCTGTCGTGTCGCTCGGATCGGCTGGCCGTCGCTGCAGTCGACGCCGGGCCCGCTTCGCTGCCACCGGTGATGCTCTGGGCCTGGCATGGTGAGCACGATCTTCGATTCATCGCGCCCGAGAGAACGGGCGTCGCTTTTCTCGCCGGCACCGTCAGGGTCTCGGGCGACTCGGTCGCCTTGCTCCCTGGCACGAGCTCCGTCGACGCCCCTCGAGGGACGGTGCTTTTGCCCGTTGTTCGCATCGAAGTCGACCCGCTGCGTAGAGCTCGGCTCGACGCACAGAGACTCGACGATGTCGCAGCCAGTATCCTGGGATTCGACGACCGTCGCTTCCGTGGGTTACAGCTCGACTTCGATGCGAAGCGTTCCGAACGCGGTTTCTACCTGCAGGTACTGGCCACCGTGCGGCGGGCACTCGGCGAGAGATTCTTGTCCGTCACCGCTCTGCCCTCGTGGTGCGTCGGCGATTCCTGGCTTCCCGGCGATGCCGCCGGTGAGTGGCCGAGCCACCTGATCGACGAGGTCGTTCCCATGCTCTTTCGCATGGGAACGGACGGCGAGTCCATACGCGCGCGATTGGCCGACGGGCGCGACTTCGTTGCCCGGTGTCGGAGCGCTTTCGGCGTCTCGGCGGACGAGCCCGTGCCGACGCTTTTTTCGAACCGCAGGCTCTATCTCTTCAGTCCGGACGGTTGGACCCAAAGCTCTTACGACGAGCTCGTTTCACGAGCAGTGATGCGCACAGGGAACGCTAGATTATGAGCCGAGGACCGGCCGGGGGACCCAACATGCCAAGCTCGAGTGATCGTCTGCGACGGCGCGAATTGCCAAGTCCCCGAGGCCGGCGCCTGGTGCTCGCCGTCGCTGGAGCCGCGCTGATCCTGCACGGTGCCGCCTCACCCGCTTCTGCCTGCGGCCCGTCGATTCCGCACCCTGCTTTCTGGTTTAGCTCCTCGCCCGATGAGCCGGAGCGCTTTCTTGCCGGCGAGCTCGGAGTGCTGTCGCCGGAATTGAGAGAAGGCTATCTCTACGTCGCCTATCGCCATCTTGCCGGGCACGGGCTGGATGAAACGTCGCGGGCTGCGGTGGGGGGATTCTGGGACGCGCCGGAAGACGACCCGTGGCAATACGACGCTGTGCGCATGTGGAACGAAGCGGTAAAGGAGGTCACGGGCCGGCGTCGCCCGGCGTCGCGGCGCTGGCAGGCTCAGGTGTACCTGACCCGGCCGGACGGGGGCTATGGCGGCTACTTCATCAACTGTCTCGAAGATGCCTATCGCACCGCCGTCGAAACGCTTCATGCCCGAGCCGAGGTGTACTCCCCCGCGGAGCTCGACGGGTGGATCGAGGCGCAGGACATCGTGTTCGGCAACTGCGGCGCCGAGCCGGGATCGAGTCCGGCGCCGCCGCCTGTCTCCGCATCTCCGCTGGCCCGCGCCGACCGCGCCTACCAGATCGCGGCAGCCCATTTTTACGCCCGCGACTTCGTCACGGCGGCGGAGCGGTTTCGCGAGATTGCCGCCGCGCGGAGCTCCCCGTGGAGTGATCTGGCGACTTACCTGGAAGCGCGCTGCCTCATCCGTTCGTCGACGGTCGCCTTTCTCTCACGCGATGAGCAGTTCGCGAAGGCGCGGGATCTCCTCGAGGCGATCATCGACGATCCGTCTCGCGACGCGGTTCACCGGATGGCGCAGCGCCTCGCCCAGTACATCGAGATTCGCATCGATCCAGACGGCACACGGAACAGCTTGCGCCGTCGACTCCTGGCCCCACGCCTCGAGCCGCCGTTGCGCCAGAATCTGATCGACTACTTCTGGCTTCTGAAGCGGATTCCGCGCGAGGAGATCGGCGACCAGCCGGCGCTCGATCGCTGGATTCTCACCCTTCGTCATCACCACGATTCCGACGCCGCCAAGCGCGCGGCGCGGATCTGGGAGGAGATGAAATCGGTGGCGGCGGCGGCTTCCGGGGACGAGGAGTCGGCCGACAGCCGAGTGGACGCCGACGTGTTCCTGGCGCCAGCGCTGGTCCTTGCCCCCCGTCCGGAGCCGTGGACGACTGCAGTCATGAATGCGGCCGAAGAGGTGCCGGCCGACTCCCAGCTCTTCCCCACCGTGAGCTATCACCTGGCGCGGCTGTACATGGCCGCTGCCGACTTCGAGTCGGCGAGGACGAGCGTCGAAAAGGCGATCGAGGAGCTCGACGCGCGCTTGAGCCCGGGTGACCGCAACCGTTTCGTGCTCCTCATGGCGGAGCTGTCTCCGACCCTCGAGGAGCGTATCGAGCTCGGGCAGCGAGAGCCGCTGGGATATATCTGGGATTACGAGGGAGCCGGAGACCAGTCACTGGCCGCGGGACCTCCATACTTCAAGTCGCTTGCCGGTAAGACCATGCCGGCCGGTATCGCCGTCGATGCCTTGAATCTGGCGTCGAGCGCTCGCCTTCTGCAGCTGCTGTCGGATGACTCGCTCGAGCCGGCGCTTCGCCAGCGGTTGGCGCCGATCGCCTGGACGCGCGCCGTACTCGGCGGAGAAGAGAGCGAGGCGCTGGCTCTCGAGCCACTGGCCGCTGGTGCCGCGCCGGAGATAGCCGGCGAGATCGAACGCTATCGGCTGGCGGCGCCGGGTGAGGAGCGGCTCTTCGTCGGCGCTCTCGGCATTTTGCGGCTTCCGGGTCTCAGGCCGACGCTGCGCCACGGTTTCGGTCGCTTCGGCGTGCAGAGCTATTGGGATGAGGAGGAGACCGTCGGCCTCGACGAGTTCAGCTATCTGCGCGACAACTGGTGGTGCAGCGATCCGCTCCACGGAATCGTGCCGCGAAGCCTTGCCATCCTGGACGCGCAAAACCGTGCGGAAGCCGAGCAGACACTCGGTCGGTTCAAAGACCTCCCCCCGGCTCCGACCCACCTCGGCCAGATCATCCTCGGCTGGGCCGAGACCCACCGTGGCGATCCTCGGGTGCCGGAAGCGCTTCACCGGGTGGTGCGTGGCAGTCGAATATGCGGCGGCGGCGAGATCTCCCGCGTTGCCTTCCAGACGCTCCACGCGCGCTATGCGGGCAGCGAGTGGGCGAAGAAGACGAAGTACTGGTACAAGTGAAGCGTCGCGGAGATTCTCCTCGATCTGATATCGACACTCTCCGCGGAAGGACGCGACTCCGCGTCGACTACCGCCGCTGTTTCCAGAATCGCTCGAGAGTGTAGCGGCCGCCGCCGGCTAGAACCAGCGCCAGGAACGCCACGGCGTAGACCA
>JAOTUP010000094.1 GCA_029863825.1 Acidobacteriota bacterium
CGAGTAAGCGACGTACTTCGGCGGGACTTTGGCGACCCAGGATTCGAACCACAGTGCCGAGATCCAGATCCCGGACCATTGCCTCCAGCGCGAGCCGCTGCTCACCATCGCCCACAATCGACAGCCGAACGTCGGGAAAAGCCGATCGCAACTCCTTGACCGCATGCAGCAGAACCTCAACGCCTTTTCGAATTCGCAGGCGCCCGACGAACAGCAAGCCGTCGTCCCGAAGCTCGGCCGGCGCCGTCCCAGCATCATCCCAGTCCAGGCCGCCGGTCACGTTGGGAACGATGCCCACAGAGCCTATGCCATAGTCGCGGGCGATCTCGTCGGCGGTGACACGACTGGGAGCCAGCACCGCGTCGGCCAGCCAGGCAGTCAAACATCCCAGGACGACGTGCAGCGGCGCCTTGAGGAAGCGGAATCGAATCTCGGCCGCACCAGGTCGTGAGAGAACGCGGTCTCCGACGCGCAAGGTCCGCACCGCCCTGATCTCCTCGATATAGCTCACTTGCAGGAGGGCGACAAGCAGCGGCCTCGGATGACATAACGCCGCCATCGTGCGCGCCAGCATCGCAACCACTGCCCCGTCCGATTCGTGAACCTGAACCACGTGAGGGCGAAAGGTCTGCAGGCGACGCAGAAAAGCCACACTGACCGTCAGAGGGAAGAGCAATTTCGGTCCAGGAGCGCCGTCCGGACCGCGGCCAAGGATCTCGACGTCATGGCCGTCTGCTCGCAGACCGCTCGCCAGCTGCAGGACCTGTTCCCCGACACCGGAGAGATCCCGCGGAGGAAGTGTATTGGCTACCAGCAATACCCGCATTCTCAAGCACCCGCCAGAAAGTCGCTACCAGCGGTCGTCGCCCCCAGCGCGAAGGCGAGTCGCCGAGCCTGTGCCTCGTCGGATTCCACCATCTCACGCGCATCGACTCGAGCCTTCTCGATCAGCGCGCGATCTCGCACCAGGTCGGCGACGCGAAAGGCCGGGAGACCGGCCTGGAGAGTCCCGAGAACGTCTCCGGGACCGCGAATCTCGAGATCCGCCTCGGCGATCCGAAACCCGTCGGACGAGCCGGCGAAGACGTCGAGTCGCTGACGGCCTTCTGCCGCCAATTCGCCGTGGATGGCGACACAATCCGACCGTTTTTGACCTCGCCCCACCCTCCCACGCAATTGGTGGAGTTGCGCGAGACCGAAGCGCTCGGCGCTCTCGATGATCATGATCGAAGCGTCTGGCACGTCCACTCCCACTTCGATGAGCGTCGTTGCAAGGAGCACTTTCGCGTCGCCCGAGGAGAATGCCGTCATCGTAGCTGCGCGCTCGTCACTCGACGCCCGGCCGTGCAAAATCAGCGGTCGGTAGCGCTCGAAGCGGATCTGAAGCTCGCGACCAAAACCTGAGATGGACTCGGCATCGACTGCTGGACTCTCATCGATAAACGGCAGGACAATATAGGCTGAGGCTCCTGTCGCCAACTCCTTTTCAAGCCAGACGTAGATCTCCTCTCGCTGTTCGCGGGGCACGACCCTGGTCGCCACTGCTGAGCGACCCGGCGGCAGCTCATCGATCACCGACAGCGACAGATCACCATAGACGGTCAGTGTCAACGATCGTGGAATGGGCGTCGCGGTCATCACCAGCAAGTCTGGATGGTCGCCTTTGAGCTGCAGACGCCTGCGCTGCTCGACACCGAACCGGTGCTGCTCGTCGATCACCACCAGGCCGAGGCGCGAGAAGCGAACCTGCTCCTGGATCAATGCGTGCGTACCGATAGCCAGTGAGACCTTGCCTGATTCCAACCTACGCCGGCTCTCGCTCCGTGAGGCTGCCGATGAAGTGAGAAGCACGATCGGATAGCGCTCGCCCAGGAGTCTCCTCACTCCGTCATAGTGCTGTTCCGCCAAGATCTCCGTCGGCGCCATCAGGGCTCCCTGAAGACCGCTCTCCGCAGCCGCAGCGAGTGCCAGCGCCGCCACCGCCGTCTTGCCGCATCCCACGTCCCCCTGCAACAGGCGCATCATCGGATACGGTGCATCGAGGTCACGGAGTATCTCGTCCAGGGAGCGACGCTGAGCGTCGGTCAGCGTAAACGGCAGCCGACTCTCCAACATGTCCTGAAGCTCAGGTCCCAGGTCGTAGCGATGAGTCTTGCGCGACTGCAGGACTCGTCGGCGGCGCAGGGCAAGCTGAAGCTGGAGGCAAAGCATCTCACCGTAGGCGAGGCGACGATGCTGGGCGGTCGAGTGTGCGTTGAGCGCATCGACGTCAGCCTCCGGCGGAGGCCGGTGAAGATACTCGAGTGCCGGACCAAGGCAGGGCAAGCCGTGGCGCTCGCGAAGACCGAATGGGATCGGCTCCGCAGTCTGCTCGGAATCGAGGCCATCGATAGCGGAAGAAATGAAGCGCCTAAGCTCGGCCGGTGTCAACCCGGCCGATGGATAGATGGGAACGACTCGACCCGCCAGGCGAGCGCGTTCCACTGGCTCGACGGAAGGATTCACAAGCTCCCACCTATCGGCTCGCCGGCGCACGGCACCGTGCAGAACGTACTCGACCTTCGACTCGACTTGCGAGCTCAGATACGGCCGATTGAACCACACGACCCTTAGCGACTGCTCCCCCGACACCAGGCGACCGCGCACCAATGTGAGCCTGCGCCGAGAGATCCGCAGCGGCCGCAGATCCTCCAGCCAGCCGGTCAGCGTGTACTGGCCTTCCTCCCTGACATCCTCGAGCCTACTCACCCGACGTCGATCCTCATAGCGAATAGGCAAAAGGTGAAGAAGCTCACCGACATTGTGAAATCCGGCGGATTCCATTCGCTCAGCGCGCACCGGTCCGATGCCCTTCAGCGCCGTCAACGGGCTCTCACAGCTCAGCCTGACGGCATCCCGGGACGACATGAACGGTTATCGCTAGGAGTTCTGATGTGGTACTCACCGGCGGGCGCAACTACCCGCCGTCCAACGCCGGGAGTCACTGCGGGCGGGGAAACTCGTATCTCAGTGTCACAGTACCAAAGCGGATCTTGTCACCGTGCGTTATTTCTTCTGGCACGCCGGTCTCCAACCGCCGATTGTTGAGATATGTCCCGTTGGTGGTACCGATGTCTTCGACAAGGAGAAACCGTGATCCATCGCGTAAGATCTTGGCATGCTGCCGGCTACAAGAACGTTCAGGATCGACCACGCTCAAGTCGACCGTAGGTTGAATGCCGGTGATCGGATCCTTGCGACCGATGAGAACCGAATCGAACTCCGGGAGTCGAAATGTCGTTGTCGATGCCTCGTGAACCAACGCGGGCTCCTGCGACAAGTCCGCGCCCGTACCGAGCGGGCGCAACTCCTGAGACTGAACCTCGTCGCCTCGCAGTTTTCTCTCCGATGCTCGCAGACGGCGCGACAGCTTGCGCATGATCCGCACCGCGATCTCCGGCTCGCTCCGCAGCAGCTGAGTAAACGTAGCCCCGTCTACTCGCACCAGCTTGACGTCCGTCACTGCTCGCACGGAGGCGATCCGGGGCACGCCCTCGAGAACCGCCATCTCGCCGAAGAAATCTCCTTTCTCCAGCACCGCTACTGGAGTGAGTGCCGCTGGTGATTCATCCATTACCTCTACTTTGCCAGAGTGGATGACATACATCTCGGTACCAAGATCGCCGGCTCGGAACACGAACTGACCGCTCTGATACTCGACCAGTCGACTGTGACCCGAGGTGGCGCTCGTGGTCTTGAATCTCGCCCTCAGCTTCGACACCTAGAACCTCACCTGGCAGTGCCGAAAGAGAGCATCCCGCGATCGGGTTCCATGCGCGCATTGAGACCCAGCGGTAGCGTCATATTCGGTCTGCAATGCCCGCTCTCTACACCATACCCGATGGAGCATGAAAGCTCTCGGCCCCAGTCTTGCAACAACGCTTCCAGCACTTTCTCCTCCCCGTCTTCCCGCTGCGGATCGAGACGCCCCACGACCATCCCGCGAATCCCGATCAGGCTACCCGAGAGCCTGAGTTGGGTCAACATGCGATCGAGCCGGTACACAGGCTCTTCCACGTCTTCCCAGAACAGAATGGCGCCCTTTCCCGTCACCGCGTAGTCGGTGCCCGTTGCCGCTGCCAGCAGGCTGAGACACCCGCCGACCAGTCTCCCCACAACCGGCTTTCCACATCCGGCGATCGACTGTGATGCTGCAAACTCACCGCGTAGTCCACCGACCAGTGACTCCGTCTCCTGTGGCGTCAGGCCTCGTGCAAGGTCGGCCGCGACCATCGGCCCATGTAGCGCTACCACCCCGAGCCTGCTGACCACGAGATTCAACAGCGGAGTGAGATCTGAATAGCCGACGTATGCTCTGGGACGGCGTTCGAGAAGGGTCCAGTCGAGGTGCGGCAGTACACGAAGAGTTCCATGTCCACCGCGGGCAAACATGATCGCTCCGAGCGTCACGTCGGCTGCCAACTCGTGGAAGCCAGCGACGCGCTCTTCGTCCGAGCCGGCAAAGAGCCCGTGCCGGGACGTGAGATTCGCAGCCAAGACCGGTTCGTATCCGAGACCAAAAAGTGCCTCGACTCCAGCCTCGAGAGACTCAGGGTCCACGACACCCGACAGCGCCGCCACTCCGATGCGATCACCAGGGTACACGGCAGGGGGAAGTGTCGCCGGAGAGCTCAAAGCGCCGGAGAGCTCCGTAAGCCGAATTCTGTTTCCCGGGCAATCGCCCGGTCAGCAGTCATTCCTCTGGGACTCTCGTTGCCGAGAGCCTCATGCGACCTACCCGGAAGCGGACAGCCACACCTAGGCGGCACGGCTGATCGGGACGGGCAGCCCGAAAGCCGCTTCCCTATTTGGTCTTGCTCCACATGGGGTTTACCTTGCCCCGTCCGTCGCCGGACGAGCGGTGCGCTCTTACCGCACCCTTTCACCCTTACCCGGGCGAACCCGGGCGGTCTCCTCTCTGCTGCACTTTCCGTCGCGTCACCGCGCCTCGCCGTTAGCGAGCATGTGGCCCGTTTGAGTTCGGACTTTCCTCCCTTCGTCGAAACGAAGAGCGACTGCTTGGAACTCTCCGGCATCACTTAGTGTAGCAGCCTTCACTTTTGACCGAAGGGGAGAGATGCCAGAAGGCGTTGCAACCATGTCGTCTCTCCGGGGGCTGCCGAGTGCCCGCGAAGCCGCTCGAGAGCACCACTCGCATCAGAATTCGAGGGCTGCCGCTGCAGAACCTCGCGGTACTCGCGGCGCGCCCGGCCGGCCTCCCCGGAAGCCTCCAGCACGCGGGCCAGTTCGAGCCGCGTCCCGATATTGTCTTCATCGAGTTGCAGCGCCCGGCCAAAACTCGCCACGGCCTTGTTCAACCACCGGGGATTACGAGCCTGGCAGCGACCAAGGAGCACGTAATACTCCGCTTTGGGATGGACTCGCACTGCCTGCTGTAGCAGCTCGACGGCGAAATGAAGCTCCTCGCGAGCCGCCATCACTCGGGCACGGCGGTAGTTCTCCTCTGCGATGGTCTCCACCTCCTGGCGCCTTTCTTCGACGCTTACTTTGGCGCCCTGGCCGCCCTGTGGCGAGCCGATCTCCCGCAGGTATTGGCGGCTTCTTTCTCGGTCGTTGAGGGTCAGGTACGCTTCTGTCGCTTTCTCGAGCAGCAGGAGCATGCCTCCTTCCTTACCCTGCAAGCCCAGCGATTCAGCCTGGCATGGATGCACAAGTCGCGCGAGATCGCTGTAAGCAGCGTGAATCTCCTCGCTCGTTGCACCGGTCCCAATTCCCAACAACTCGTAGTACGTCAATCCCCCAAGACGCCCCAAGAGACTGGCGATCTTCTGCCGATGCTCATCTGGTTCGAGCGAAAGTGGCTGCCGCTCGAGGCTCTGCTCGATACGTTTGGAAAAGCGCTCGAGCAGCGATGCATCCAGGAGCAAGCCGGGCCCTCTCCGCGGCAGCTCGGCCTCAGGGCAGATGAGTCCGGCCGCAAGCAGCCGGCACAGCTGCTGCAGACCGACCTGTCGCTCGAGGTCCGACTGCTGTAAGAGCTCCCTGACCGTTACGGGCTGCTCCATTCTCGACAAAAAGAACGCTTCGTGCGGGTCGAGGCGAACAAGGTCGGCGACCGGCGACTGGCCAACCGGTGAGACTGCAAACCGTGCCGCGTCCCCGCCGAGACGCCGCAAGAGGCTGAATTCGTCGAATCCACTGACTGCTCCCGTCATGACGATCGAGAACGTTGACAGAGGTCCGACCAGGTCGGTCGAAATGCCGGAGGGGTCGGCAGCGAAACGGTACGAGCCCGCCCGCCAGGCACGCAAGCGGTCCACCGCCTGGGTCAGCCAGAGCTCGTTGACGACGTCTTTTCCTTCGCCAGGGCTCGCTTTTGCGGTCGCACTATCGACACTCGACGGCTCAGGCCCGAGAGCTAAGGCCAGAGGATGCTCCGGCCGCAGGTACAGCTCACCGCTGACGAAGTACAGGCTCTCCGATTCATCCGTGTCTTCACGCCACAGCTCCAGTACTCCCGTTTGCCGTCCAATCGCGATACCGCGGACAACCTCGAGAGCCGGAGTCGATGCCAAACTACCGACTGGCTCGTCCATGATCGCCAACGATTCTATCCCGAGTTCGAATCTTCTATTTGTGGCCTGTTCCGCAGAGCGTCGGAGGATCCCAGCGCCTCCAGCACGCGCTCGGACAGAACGGCTCCCACTACCGACTCGAGCTCTTCTCTGGACGCCAGGCGAATGCCTTCGACGCTGCCGAATCTCCGTAGCAGGAGCCGTCGCCTTTTCGGGCCGATCCCGTGTATCCCGTCGAGCGCGCTGCGAAGCGTCTGACGGTGCCGTCGGCTCCGATGTCGCGCCAGCGCGAAACGGTGAGCCTCGTCGCGGATACGCTGCAGCAGCCTGAGTCCCGGATCCCGGCGAGGCAAGGTCAACGGCAAAGGTCGATCGACGACATATACCTCTTCCTCTCGCTTCGCCAGTGCAATGCACGGTGTTTCTTCCACTCCGAGGTTCGCCAAGGCGGCAAGCGCGGCATTTAGCTGACCTCGACCCCCGTCAATGAGAATGAGCTCGGGCATCTCACCGGTGTCTTGCAGGCGCCGCCGATAGTGTCTCGTTACCGCCTGCTCGAGAGCGGCAAAGTCGTCCTGGCGGGCAATCCCCTTGATGTTGAAGCTGCGATAGGCCGACGTGCGCATCTTGCCGCCTTCGCAGGCGACGAGCGACGCCACCATCTCGGCTCCC
>JAOTUP010000095.1 GCA_029863825.1 Acidobacteriota bacterium
CGAGGACGAGGGCGATCGTCCCCTTGTTGCTCGAGGCTTGAACCGGTGCAACCTGCTCGTTCATATCGCGTCCCTCTCGTTCTCAGAACTTATCGGCGTACTGGCTGATGCCGGGGATCAGGAAGCGCTCGCCTCCCACGCCTTTGACGATGCACATGATGTGGACGACGATGACGCCAACGAAGATGAGCAGCTGCACAATCGCCAGCGCACAGGCCAGCGGTCCGAGGAACATGCTGAGAACAGCGAGGACAACCCAGAGAATGACCTCCGCCACCAGCAAAACCAATCCGTGCTTCGCGTGCCACTGCACTTCTGCGTCGTCCTTTTCCACCAGCAACGGCACGAGCGCCAGAAGCCAGAGGTAGGACAACGCGATCATCAAGCCGCGATTGCTCGATTCACCTCCTTGAGTCGGTGGCGCCGTGTCCGTAGGTTCGCTTTGCGGAGCTTCCGGTTCTGTCATGGCACTTCTCCCCTTCGTTCTTCCGGGCGCACACCCGGGCGTGAAGACACTCGAAAAACTGTACGTAAGAGTCTAGTCGATGATCACGGTCGTCGACAAGCGCACGTCTCCTGCTCAATGGCTCTCCGCGGCGATGCCGAGGTCCGCCAAGGCCGCCCGCACCTCCTGCTCGCGCCACTCTGCAACCCGCAGTTCCACCCGGGCACTTTCACCGTAGGTCTCGCTCTCCAGTTCGACCTCTGGCGGCTGCACCAGCCGCTTCACCGCGCCAACGCGGTCGTACGGCATTTCGAGCCGCAGCCGAGCCGTCGGAAAACGCTCATGAAAACGCGCCGCGTCGACCGCCCCGCTAGTCGCTCCGGAGTACGCACGCGCCAGTCCTCCCTTGCCCAGCTTCGTTCCACCGAACCAGCGCACGACGACCGCCAATACGTCCGACAGATCGCGCCCCGCAAGCACCTGCAGTATCGGCGCACCAGCCGTTCCCGCGGGCTCGCCGGCATCCGCCGACCGTTCGCGCGGTGGATGACCGAGGCGAGACGCCCAGCAGTGGTGCGTCGCATCGCGGTACTTGATGCGAACCTCCTCGACGAGACGCTTCACGTCGTCCTCGGAGCGCGCCGGCAACAGAATGCCGAGAAACCGCGAGCCTTTCTCGCGCAGCTCGACGCTCGACGGCTCAACCGGCGTGAGATAGGTTCGCCGATCTTCGCGGCTGCTCACCGCTCTGCGACAACTCGTCGATAGACATCCCGGTAACGCTCGACGACCACCTCTTCGCGAAATCGCTCGATCGCCTGCCGCCGCGCTTCACGCCCGAACTGCGCTCGTTTCTCGTCGTCACCGAGAAGCTCGATAGCAGCCTCCGCCATCGCCTCGACGTCACCTACGGGAAAGAGGAAACCGGTCGAGCCGTGGTCGACGACCTCGGGCAGACCGCCGACGCGAGTGGCGATCACCGGCACCTCGCAGGACAAAGCTTCGAGTGCCGCCAGGCCGAACGACTCGGTCTCCGACGGCAGGAGAAAGAGATCCGCTCCGGCCAGGACCTCTTCGACCAGCGGCAGATTGCCGATGAAGGTAATGACGTCACACGTGTCGCACTCGCGACAGTACCGTTCGACTTTGGCTCGGTCCGGCCCGTCGCCCACAAGCAGCAGATGCACCGGCAGTTTCTCGCGCACGCGGTGGAACACACGCAGCACATCCATCACCCGCTTGACCGGCCGGAAGTTGGAGACATGAACGAGAATCATCTCTCCGGGTTTGGCCCAGCGCCTGCCACCGCCTTCCTTTCTCGCTCGCTCGAAGCGCTCGGGCTCGATGAAGTTGGGGACAACGTCGATGTGATTCGAGATCCCGAGCTGCTCCTGAGTATCTCGCCGCAGCGACTCGGAAACAGCCGTCACTGCATCGCTCTTTTCGATGCCGAATCGAGTGGTCTCGAGATAGTTCGGGTCGTTGCCGACCAACGTGATGTCCGTTCCATGGAGTGTGGTCACGACCTTGAGCACTCTGGGCTCGAGAATCTGCTTCGCCAGCACCGCCGAGACGGCGTTCGGCACCGCATAGTGCACATGCATCAAGTCCAACTCGTGATGTCGAGCCACTTCGACCATCTTCGTCGCCAGAGCCAGCGAATAGGGCGGATAGTCGAAGAGCGGATAGTGCGGTACGACGACTTCGTGAAAGAACAGATGCGGCTCCACGAACTCCAATCTGAACGGCATCTTGTAGCTCACGACGTGCACCTCGTCGCCGCCGCGCGCCAGCGCCATCGCCAGCTCGGTGGCGACCACCCCCGAACCGCCGAAGGTCGGATAGCAGCTTATGCCGATCTTCATCGCAATCCCCCCGGCACGAGCTGCCAGGGATCGGACACGGCCACGGGCAGCCGCGAGCCGAACGGTTCGCCGAACTCGACGCCGATCAACACCCCGAAATGTCGCGCACGACCCTCTACCGCCGCGCGGTACTCGCGTGAGGCGATCTTGGTCGGCGGCTCATCGGGCCGCCCAGTTCCCCGGCCGCCGTCTCCCTGGTGCAACTGGCTTTCATAGGCGGCCAGGGCTTCGACCTTCGACTCCCAGACCGCGGTCACATCGACAATGAAGCGTGCCTCGAACGGATCATGCTGCATGTAGTGGAATACGGTGGCAGGTCGATGAGGGTTGCCGGCACCTCGCCTGGCAAGGCCGGCATAGAAGCACGCGGCCTCCACCAATTGATGACTCCGTCCGTGATCGGGGTGGCGATCGCTCGCGGGTGGCCCAAACACCAGCTCCGGGCGGAATAGCCGTAGCTTCTCGATCAAGGCGTTCTCCTCGTCGGGTCCGATGCGCAGCGCCCCGTCGCCACAATCCAGAAAGTCCACCGTTTCGACTCCGAGCGCCGCACCGGCGCGGCGCGCCTCCTCGATTCGCCCCTCCGCCGTACCCCGGGTACCGGCCTCTCCACGAGTCAGATGGAGAATCCCGGTTCGCTTGCCTGCCGCAGCGAGCAAAGCCAAGGTCCCGCCGCAGCCGAGCTCGACGTCGTCGGGATGCGCGCCGATTGCCAGAACGTCTAATGTCACGAGGTCTCTCCCGGAATGATGAGGTGAAGTCGAGCGGGGTCCAGGTCGAGTTGCGAGAAGAGCGCGTCGCTAAACGCCGAGCCAAACTTCCCCGGAAAGTGAGCAGTCGAGATGATCCGCTCCTGCAATGCACCAGCCGGGCGACTCGAAGCGAGCAGGTCCTCGAGCCGCGAGCGGGCGATCTCGTCACGACGGGCGACGGTCGCCGTCAACCGACCGGAAAAGGCGGCCAGCGCCTTATCGACTTGCTGCTGCGTCTTCTCCCATGGCTTCGCGAGATCACCGTCTATCCCCAGAGCGGCACCCTTGAGCCGCACGAGCTGGTCGCGAATCGCCTCGCGCACCGGCGCCACGACGTCATCGCCTTTCCCTCGAGCCAGAAATCCATCGATGTCGAAGGACGACGACAACAGATCCGCCAACGTCACATCCAGGGTCTCGAATCGTTCAGCCTGATGCCTTGAAAGAACCATGGCTTGTGGTCGTATCGCCACGCTTGGCGGGGAAATCCCGAGCACATCGTAGACCGGTGCCACTTGCGGCATGTACGAGACTTCTCCCGGTCCCAGAAGCAGCACCGTGGTTCCCAAAATCGCATCCTGGAGCGCCGAGCGTCCCATCACTCCGGCGCTGACTGCAGCCGGATTCTCAGCGATGAGCTCGAGCAACCAATCGATGCTCTCCTCGAATGGCTCTCGGCCGCGAAGCGCAAATCGGTCGGCGTCGAGCCATTCGATGCGCCGCCTCTCCCGCCCGTGCAAGACGAACAGCGGGCTGGCGCCGCGCTGCGGGCTCACCTGCAATTCGAACCCACGGCTCTCGATCGCTCGATCTCTGGCGATGAACGCCTGCTCCACGTCCTCGCGCTCGCTCGCCAGCCTCTCGAGCCACGGCTGCTGCGCCAGCTTGACGGCTGGGAGCATCGAGTCCAGGAGCAGCGGGCAACGGTCCTTCAGGATCTCGACCAACAAACGACAGAACGCCTCCCCGAATCGCGCCTCCGGCCGGTACCAGGTGCCGAGCTTCTCCACCCATTCCGTGTACCGCTCGCCGGGCATCGCCCCTTTCAACTCCTCCAGGATCTTCGTTACCGATTGCCCGAATGTGCGCATTCCCACCGGCAGGAGTGGTGACGGATCGTCGCCCAGGTCGACGCTCAGGACCCCGGACGCCGTCGGAAACCGTCCCTGCGCCACTTCGCGGTAGTCGTGATCCTCGGTCGCCACCCAGAAAACGGCGACAGCCGGCACTCCCGAGGTCTGGAGTCGCTCCGCCCAGAGCGTCGCCGCTACCGCCTTGGTCAACGTGTAGAGCGGTCCGCCGAAGAGGCCCGGCTGCTGGCCAGTGACGACCACCCGGGTCGCCGGATCGGCGAGCTGTGTCGCCAGCCGGCCACCCGCGGGATGGCCGTAGGACGCATTGGCAGTCGCGAGCGCGGCAGCCAGAGATCGGCGATCGACACCTGCAGAACCCGGCGATTCGAGGTCGCCAGGAGAGAAACCGAGCGGCGCCAGAAGGTCGAGCGCCTCACCCGAGAGGAAGGCGGCCGGCAACGGCGGCAGCAGCCCGCTCGCAAGAAGATCGACCTGCAACCGATCAGTCTGCGCGGTGCCCGACAAAGATGAGTCGCTCGCTGTCACCTGCAAAAGCCTTCCCGTCGAAGTTGCCGTAGACTGAATCCACCTCGAGCCCAGCCCAGCGCAGGCCGATTCTCACTTCCTCCTCCCGATACGCTCGAACACTCTCGAGAAAGGTCTTCTTCTTTCCTTCCTCGCCGAGCAATCGAATTCTCTTGTTCACGCGCTCCGTCGTCGCGTCGAACCAGCGCTCGATCTCGACTCGTGTGCTGCCGAGCTCCTGAGTTTCGCGCGGCACGAGTGTCTCGATCACGCGATCCCGATTGAAGAGATCGATCAGGTAGTGACCCTGGGGCGCCAGAACACGCCGGATCTCCTGTAAAACAGAGAAATTCTCGCGCTCGTTCTCGAAATAGCCGAACGAGGTGAAGAAATTGAGCACCCACTCGAAAGAGCCCTCGGCAAACGGCAGACAGCACATATCCCCGGCCACTCGCGGCAAGCCGGGAGTTTGTCGCAAGAGCGTCAGCGAGAGATCGAGTCCCAAGGCACTGTAGCCACGACGACGCAGAGCCTCTGTGTGGCGACCGGCCCCGCAGGCCAGATCGAGAACGGCAGCGGGACGCTCGCCGGGCATGTTCTCTGCGACGAAAGCGACGTGTTCCTCGGCTTCCTTGGCATCTCGGTGCGCATACAGACCGAGATACGCCTCCCCGAACCACTCCTTGTACCAGGCCATCCGGCAATCATAGCCGGAGTATCTCAGCGCATGAACCGGCGACGCTTTGAACGGGTCTCCACAGACCCGCTCGCCCCGCCCACCGTACAATGAGCTCGCGATGCTGAAGATCGGAGCTATCACCGTCGATCCACCGCTCGTTCTGGCACCGATGGCGGGAGTTACCGACCGGGACTTCCGCCTCATCGTCCGCCGCATCGGCGGCGTGGGTCTGGTGAGCATGGAGTTCATCTCCTCTCGCGCGCTGACCGACAAACGGGCCCGTGCCAAGACTCTCGAGCTCATGCACTTCGTCGACGAAGAGCGTCCTCTGGCGATCCAGATCTACGGCGCGGATGTCGACACGATGGCCGAAGCGGCGCGCATGGTCGAGGAGCTCGGTCCCGACATCTGCGACATCAACATGGGCTGCCCGGCCAACAAGGTTCTCAAAGGCTGCGCCGGCGCCGCACTCATGGGCGATCTCGATCTCGCCGAACGGATGATCGCCGCCGTTCGTCGCGTGCTCACCATCCCGCTCACGGTCAAGTTCCGACTCGGCCTGAACGACTCGGCCCGCACCTATCTCGAGCTGGGCAGGATATGCGAGGCCAACGGCGTCGATGCCGTCGCCATGCACGCGCGAACCGCCAAGCAGATGTTTCGTGGCGCCGCCGAATGGCCGGAGATCGCGCGTCTCAAAGAGACGTTGGCGATCCCGGTGCTCGGCAACGGCGACATCAAGAGCGCCGACGACGCCCTGCGAATGATGCACGAGACCGGCTGCGATGGCGTTCTCGTCGGTCGCGCCGCCACCAAGAACCCCTGGATATTCAGCCAGATTGCTGCCCGCATGGCGGATCGAGCGGAAGCAGAGCCCTCGATGACAGACCGCCGTGACCTCATCCTCACTCACTTTCGTCTCATCGCTGGGCGCGAGCCGTCGAAGCACGCACTCCACAAGCTGCGCAAATTCACCGGCTGGTACACGCATGGCCTCCCTCACGGCGCCACGCTGCGACGGCAGATCAACGACCTCCCCGACGTCGAGACTTTCCTTGCCGCGGTCGAGAAGTTCTTCGAGGACGCATTGGCCCGAGACGCGGCCTAGAACCCGGGCCGCACATGGAAGAGCAGCATCACATCGACACCCAGCTCACCCACGAGCAAGCGCTCCAGGCTGTGGCACAGGCGAGCGAGATCTGGGGCGCGACCTGGGAGCGCCAGGGCGCCGAAGGCCGGCTCCACCTGCCGGTCCTCGCAGGTCTGAGGCACGGATTGCT
Source organism: Acidobacteriota bacterium (assembly GCA_029863825.1). Lineage (GTDB taxonomy): Bacteria > Acidobacteriota > Thermoanaerobaculia > Multivoradales > JAHEKO01 > JAOTUP01. Next base: position 6,620 of record JAOTUP010000095.1, read on the forward strand.
CAGCGGCAGAGTCTGGATCGAGCCGGCGCCGCAGGGAAGTCGCGTCATCTTCCGCGTCGACGACAGTCACTTCCGGCTTCACTGGACGGCACTTGCCATCCTCGTCGTCGGTGCCGCGGGAGGTGTCGCCGCGACCCTCTGGCCCTTCTTTCCATCCCTTCTCGGCGTTGCCCCGCTTGCCGTCGTTGTCGCCCTGGCAGCCTGGGTACTCGTCGCATCGCGGCTGCGCACATCGACGGCGGAGGACTTCCTCGACATTGTCGCCGGCAGTGCCGACACGGAGCACACATCTGAATGATCTCGGGTCATCGAGCCGTGATTCGGACGGTGAGCCAGGTGACCCGGCAGCGACCCGACTTCGCGGCACATCCGTCCCGGTCTCAGCCGCAGCATGCAGAAAGATGTCGTTGGTGGGTCGTTGCCCCTGGCTCCAGATGCCGCGCGCCGCGCCGCCGACGCGCTTCCAGCCAGGCCAATCCGCCGCGCTAGATTGAGAATCCCGAGGAAGACCCCCGCGTGAGCGTGATCAAAGCAATCATCCCGGCAGCCGGCCACGGCACACGGATGCTGCCGGTGACCCGGATGGTGCCGAAAGAACTGCTTCCGGTCGGCAGCAAGCCGG
>JAOTUP010000096.1 GCA_029863825.1 Acidobacteriota bacterium
CGCCGACGGTCGACCTCATTGCGCAGGTCCACCGCGACGGGAATCGGCCTCCACCTGCGCTCCTCGACGCGGCGATCGACCCGCCGACGCTCTCCGAGCCGCCTGTCTGGATGCCGGCGCTCGATCATACCCGGCCCTCCTCGTCTGGAGATCCGATCTGGAGCAGGAGCAGTGGAATTCTCGTGCATTCGATCACCTCACGGTCTCGAGATTTCCCAGGAACCACGATATCACTCTACGAGAAGCAAGGACTCTGCCACAATTTCCGCCGCGGCAGTGAGACCTCACTGCGAGCGCCAGGCAGGCCCCTGAGTCATCCGATATCAAAAGACCCGCTCGAACCGAGGCGAGGGCCGGAACTCTTTTCCGAGCTGCGCTTCTCGGCCCGGAAACAAATCCCGGCAGACGGGCATCCCGGTCGTCCCTCCGCCCTCGAGAGTGGTCACTCAGGCGGGCCGGACCGTCAAGATACCTCATGCGGTACGATCGGTTCAGGAGGAGTTGTCGTCGATGGCCAAAATGAAGCAGTACAACAAAGTCGTCTGGCCGGGATTCTCGAATGCACCGGCACCCCGACATGTCGCCAAGATCGGCCGCAACGATCGCTGCCCATGCGGCAGTGGAAGAAAGTACAAGGACTGTCACCAGAGCGAAGGTACCGCGTTTCTCGAAAAGCTAGCGCGCGCGGAGGACAAGCAGCGGCTGCGCGAGCTTCGACAGCACCTCAAGGAGCAAGGTGTGCCGTGGTACCGCCGGCTCTTCGCCCGACTGTGATCTCCGGCCGGCTCAGCCTTCGCTGGTCATGATGAACAGCGGCTTCATCTCGAAGCTCTTGTAGTAGGGGCGGAGCCGCTCGCGGTGATAGAAGCTCTCGACATCTACTACCTTCGAAGTGGAAGTCACGACATCGACGGGCACGTTGTCGTACCTGCCGTTCTTGAGCACCACAAGCCGCCCGTGTATACCGCTCAGAATGAGATCGAGGGCGAGATTCCCGAAAGCCATCGGCGCAATGGAGTCGATCGCGTCGGGGTCACCGCAGCGAACCAGATACCCGAGCTTCTGGCTGATCACGTTGACCGTGCGCCCGTTGTTGAACGTCGGTGACAAGCGCTTCAGCTCGACAGAGACGAGGTCGCCTATGCCCCCCAGCTTGGCATGGCCGTAGGCATCCATCTCCTGGTTCGCAAACACCATGGTGCCGCCCTTGAACGTCGCCCCCTCGGACACCAGCACTACGGCGTAGCGGCTCGGATTCCGCTCGCGGTCATGAGTCAGCCGTTCCGCCAGCACTTCGATGTCGAACTCGTGCTCCGGAATGACGCAGCGGTTGGCGGCACCGGCCATGGTTGGCAGCATGGCGGTGAATCCCGCGTAGCGGCCGAAGACCTCGATGACCAGGAATCGCTCGTGAGAGCCCGCCGACGTGCGCAGACGGTTCGTCATTTCGATCGTGCGAGTCACGCAGGTGCTGAATCCGATGCAGTAGTCGGTCCCGGGGACATCGTTGTCCATCGTCTTGGGGATCGCCACGACTTTCACACCTTCCTGATAGAGCCGAGCGCCGTAACTCAGTGTGTCGTCGCCGCCGATCGGGATGAGATAATCGATCCCGAGGAACTCCAGATTCGCCAGCACTTCGGGTGTCAGGTCATTGAGTTCGCCGTCGTACCGATCCGCCAGATGGGTCGGCACATCGGCCTTCTTGACCCGACTCGGTTTGGTGCGCGAGGAGTGAAGAAACGTGCCGCCCGTGCGGCCCGCCTTGTTGACGATCTCTTCGTTCAGATCTTGAACGAAGCGGCTATTGTCCGCCTCTTTGTCCCGCGCGAGATCCACGAGCCCGGCCCATCCGCGACGGATCCCGATCACCCGATACCCTTCACGGCGGGCCCGAATGGTGACGGCGCGAATCGCCGGATTGAGGCCCGGCACATCGCCGCCCCCGGTCAAAATGCCTATCGTTCCCTTGTACTCGACGCTCGACATCTGTCTTGCTCCTTCCGCCAGCACCCGATCGACCTCGTCCGGTGCGACCGAAGTCTATCTGGCTCGAGCCCTTGATTGGCGCAGGCACAACTGACGGCCGCGCATGCGACCGAACTTTCGTTGCCCGACCGGTCCAGGTAGCGCGCGGATCTCATTTCTGATCTTCGGCGACTGATCCGGATCGCCACCGCGGACGCTTCCGCCTCCTATGCCTCTCGGGTAGACTCCTCATTCCGGAGGTGGTGGGAGCGGGTCATGACCGACAAGACAGGACAGCCGACAGCCAGCGAGCCCGCTGCCGAGGCCATTCCGAAGCTGCTCGAGTTGTACGGTGACAAGATCCACGCCCTGGGCCTGCGGCTGTGCGGCGGCCCCGAGGAAGCGGAAGACATCGTCCAGGAGACGTTCATGAACGCCTTCCGGCATTGGGAGCAGTTCGAGGGTCGTGCCCAGCCGTCTACCTGGCTCTTCACCATCGCCAGCCGCGCCTGCCAGCGTATGCGCCGCAAACGGTCCGGAGAGCCGAAACGAATCGAATCCCTCGAGAACCTTCTGCCTGCCGGCACGGATTCGCTGCCCGATCCGGCCTCCCTCTCCAACGATCCGGTCGAGGTGGTCGAGCGAAGAGAGCTCGAGAAGGTCGTCCACCAGGCGATCTCAGGATTGCCGATGCGCTTTCGCCTGCCGCTCGTCCTCAAGGACCTGGCGGAGTTCAAGATCTCGGAGATTGCCGAGATTCTGGGCGTCAAGGAGGCGACCGTCAAGACGCGCATTCACCGAGCCCGTCTCACTTTGCGCGACACGCTCTCGGGCGCTCTTCCGGGGCCCAAGGAGTCGTCCGAGCATCCGTCCCGTCAATTCTGCCTCGATTTGCTGCACTCGAAACAGGAAGCCCTCGACCGTGGCGTCGACTTTCCGCTCGCAGAAGAGGCGTTCTGCTCTCGCTGCGAGGCCGTTTTCGCCACATTGGATCTGTTGAAGGAGACCTGCACCTGCCTCGGTCGAGGGAAGGTGCCTGACGAGGTGCGAGAAGCGCTGAAGCGCGAATTCACAGCACGCGAAGCGGAAGAGGCCATGTAGGACAGGCGCCCCCGCTGCTTGCGGCCACTGCGGCGCCGGCAAGCATTCGCTGAGGTGGTGCCTTGCTTCACTTTCCCGGGGAGCGGGAACCTTGCGCCCGATCCGTGTCTCTCAAGGAATGAAGGTGGCGCCCTCGCGGCGGCGCCGGACTCGTGAGACTGAGATCGGGGACGAGGAGCCAATGATCGATCCCTCCTTCGTCAGACAGATCATGGTCGTGACTACGCTCTCAGACATGACCGCCTCACCCCCCTCTCAGCCTCACGTCACCCGACCCTGATCGGCGGGCCCGCCGGGTGCCGGTGCGTCAGCCGGCGTGAGCGTCTGCGCTAAACTCATCCGCATCATCGCCGAAAAGAAGTCCAGCTTATGACCGTCGAGACAACCAACGCCCTCAAGACCCGCCTGACCAGCCCGTACGACGAGGCCGTCGAAAAGGTCACGGCGGCGCTCCAGCAGGAGGGTTTCGGCGTTCTGACCGAGATCGACGTCGCGGCGACACTCAAGAAAAAGCTGGATGCGGACTTCCGCCGGTACGTCATTCTCGGCGCCTGCAACCCCCATCTGGCCCATCAAGCTCTCACCACGGAGCTCGAGATCGGCCTGTTGATGCCGTGCAACGTCATCGTGTATGAGGATGGCGAGAGCAGCGTCGTGTCGATCGCCGACCCGAGCGCCATGGTGGAGATGACCGGCATCGCCGAGCTGGCGCCGATTGCCGAGAAAGCGCGGATCAAGCTGAAACGGGTGATCGATGGCCTTGGCGGCTGAAGACCGCCGAGCCTGAGGCGCTGCCAGGGCACAGTCTGCCCCTTGGCTCCGCAAGCAACCTCACCCGGTCCGGAGACGGTGACACCGGCGCCGCCACGCACTGGTATCGTCGGTGAGTGAGTGGGCAGCGTCTCCTCGTCATCGAGGACGAAAGCGATATTGCGGACGTCCTTCGCTACAACCTCGGCAAGGAGGGCTTCGACGTCGACGTCATTTCTCGCGGCGACCACGCCCTCGAGGCGATCCGTGAAAGCCCCCCCGATCTACTGCTCCTCGATCTCATGCTTCCCGGGCTGGATGGGCTCGAGCTCATGAGAATCCTGCGCCGCGCTCCGACTACCGCTGCCCTGCCGGTCATCATGATTACTGCCCGCGGCGAGGAAATCGACCGCATTGTCGGGCTGGAGCTGGGAGCGGACGACTACATCAGCAAACCCTTCAGCCCGCGGGAAGTCGTTCTTCGTGTCAAGAGCCTCCTTCGCCGCCTGGAGCCTCAGGCCGAGGCCGAGCTGCTCGAGGCCGGCCGCATTCGCCTCGACGTCACCGGTCACCGGCTCGAGGTCGATGGCGTCGAGGTATCTCTCACTGCCACCGAGTTTCGGCTTCTGCGCGAGCTCATCGTCAATGCCGGAAGGGTACAGACTCGCGACCGGTTGCTGACCGAGGTCTGGGGCTACTCGGACGACGTCGACAGTCGAACCGTCGATACCCATGTCCGCAGGTTGCGGAAGAAGCTCGGCCCGGAATCCACCTTCATCGAGACTGTCGTTGGTGTCGGGTATCGCATTCGGAAGTAGCATTCGGCAGTGATGCCACCCACCGACCAACTCCCGTCATCCAGCTCCCGCCTGCCCTACCGGCTCCGGCTCGCCCTGGGGATCGCTGCGCCACTGGTCATGAGTATCGCCGTAGTGGCTCTCCTTCCGGCGGTAACCGGTGAGGGTTCCCCGGAAGTCGGACACCTGGTGGTCGCAGCGAGTGTCGGAGCTCTGACCGCCGTGTTTTCCCATCGCTGGGTGCGAGCGCCGCTCCGCCGGCTCGCCGCAGAAGCACGCGAGAGGGTCTCGATTGACTCTCCGAGCACGCACGACGATCTGGATCTCCTGCGGCAGTCGTTCATTCGTCTCCACAGCCGATCCGAGGAGCAACTGAGTGCTCTGACGGCTGATCGCGAGCACCTTCTCGCCATCGTCTCCAGCATGTCCGAAGGTGTGCTGGTTGTGGATCGAAACGGCGAGGCGGTCATCGTCAACCCGCGCTGGCGCGAGCTCTTCGAGCTGCCGAACAGCATGGAGGGCGCCACGCCAATCGAGCTCACCCGGCAGACTCGCTTGCAAGAGCTCGTCAAACGGACTCTTGAAACCGGCAACGGCGACCAGGAGGAGATCGATCTGGACCTGCCGCAACCCAGGACCATCATCGCCACGAGCTCCGCACTCAGTGACCGTTCGGGTGCGGTGGTCGTCGCCCGCGACATCACCGACTTCTTGCGACTTGCAGAGGTCCGCCGCGACTTCGTCGCCAATGTCTCGCACGAGCTCAAAACTCCGCTTTCCGCCATCCGCGGGCTCACTGAGACCCTGCATGACGGCGCGCTGGAAGATCGTGCTGCCGCGGAGCACTTCGTCATTCGCATCCTGCGCCAATGCGAGCGGCTCGAAGCGCTCCTCTCCGATTTGCTGACACTGTCGCGTCTGGAGCACCCGAAGAGCGGGATCGAGCACCGGAGCGTCGATCTCGGTGAGGTCATCCGGGACGCAGCCGAGGTCCTCGCCGCGGAGGCGAAAGCACGCGAGGTCGATGTCGAACTCTCGCTCCGCGACACCGAACCCATCGACGGCGACCGCGAAGCGCTTGACCGATTGCTCCAGAATCTGCTCGAGAACGCGATCAAGTACAACCAGCCCGGTGGACGTGTCTCAGTGAACGTCGAGCAACACGATGACCAGCTTGTCCTGCACGTGAGAGACACAGGCATCGGTATCCCCGCCGACTCCCTCGACCGGCTCTTCGAGCGGTTCTACCGCGTCGACAAGGGCCGATCTCGCGACGAAGGAGGTACCGGCCTTGGCTTGGCCATTGTGAAACACGCGACGCAGCTCCACGGCGGCCGAATAGTGGTCGAAAGCCGACTCGGCACCGGCTCCACCTTCAGTGTCTATCTGCCGCTCAGAACCTAGATACTGTGTTCAGTGAGCCGGGAGTGCCGGCAACGAAAAACGCCCCGGCTGCTCGAGCCACCGGGGCGTCAGATCGGTCATCAACTGACGCGATTCGTCCTAGAAAGAACACGACCCGACTCGGTAGCGTCAGACCGACGCTGAACACAGCTCCGACCGGCTCTTTTCAAGCAGCTTACGGCCGCTCGACAGATGCGGCCAGCGCCCGTTCCAGAAGTTCGGACACCTCGAGGTGCTCTGCCGAACGGCGGACATAGGTCAGGTCCAACCGGTCACCCTGTACGAGTACAATCCCCAGGATGTCGCGCCACTGGCGGTCGGACGTTTCGCCGCCCATCCGGTACCACCGCAGTTTCTGGAGGAGGATGTCCTCCGGCGTGTAGACGTACAGGAAACGATCCGGATCGGCTGCAACCTGCACGTGTTGCCGGCGGTCCATCTGCTCTCCGTCGGCCGGAGATCCGCCCATGACGAACAGGTCGACCTTGATCGATGTCGCGAGATGAATGAGATTGGCACTCGACTTATCACGAACCGCACGGCGAAGTGCCTCGGTGTCCGAATAGAAGTCCTTCCCCAGCGCGGCCACAACGGCCTCGATGTTCTCTTCGCTCAACTCCACCACGAGATCGACATCGAGTGTCGATCTCGGCTCACCGCTCATCGAGCTGGCGAGAGAGCCGCCGACGACATAACGAATGTCGTGTGTCTCCAGCACGTGGGCCACGCGCAAAGCGATGTCGATCGGGTCAGCGGTCATGAGATCAGGGACCGAGAACGGTCTCAGCCTCGGGATAGGCCCTAAGAGCGAGTGAACGGCCGAGTGTGAGCAGCGCGTAGCGGAATCGACACTCGCGTTCGGAGGCCGTTGGATGCCGCCGTCGGATTCCCGCCAAAGACAATTCTCGCACTCTGCAACTAATCTTCCCGACCGCCTGTGCTTTTGCCAGCGACGACATTTGGCGCCACAGCGCGACCTGCATTTCTTGCGCCTCGACCGATGTATCCACAGCAAGACCCGTTTCGACCAGAGGTTTCATCGAATCGCTCCTTCCCGGCCCATCCACAGGAATCATACCGGAGGGTCTGTCACCATCGAGTACGGCGGAACCGAGAGATTCTTCGTCAAGCCGGCCCGCAGAGAGACCGAGGACTGCATCACGGGCCGCTTCGGCTAGCACATGAAAACT
>JAOTUP010000097.1 GCA_029863825.1 Acidobacteriota bacterium
CGCGAGTGAAGTTCACCAGTGCCTTGTTGACGATCTGGGAGTTGGGGATGAAGATGTCACGACCGTCCGACGTGCGGATGTGCGTATGGCGGATCTCGATCCCCCGAACCGTCCCCTTGAAGTCACCGGACTCGATGATGTCATCCACTCTGAACGGACTTTTGAAAGCAAGGAGGATCCCAGCCAGAAAATTCTCTCCGATCTCCCGAAAGGCAAACCCCAGAACCACCGCGGTAATACCGCCGCCCGCCAGCAGGCCCGACGCCGCCGCTTTGAGACCGAGGATATTGAGACCGACGACAACTCCCAAGAGTCCAGCGACCCAGACCGTCGCACGGCGGAAGAAACTCTTGTGAGGCGTTGCCAGCCGGGCGTGGGTCAAGACCCGTCCCACGACTCGCGACAGGCCCTTCCCAATCAAAATCGACGCGACGACCACAAACAGCGCCACGGCAATTCGCGGCGTGATCCTCAGGAGCGCGTCCAGCTCGCTGCGAAGACTCTCGACCAGGATGTCCATCGTCATCTCGCCCCGTGGAATTTGCCCAACTCCGGAACGGCTGTCAGCGGCTGCCAGCCCACAGGTCCGTGCCGCTGCGGAGCACTCGGCGCCTCTCCAACGCCGCGGCGGTGTCTTTTCACCACCAATTCTTTCGCTTGAAGAGAAACAGCATGCCGCTGCCAATGAGTATCATCGCCAACCAGAATACGGGATACCCCCAATACGACCGCAACTCCGGCATGTTGAACGGACTCGCATCCGGATCGAAGTTCATTCCGTAGATGCCGGCAAGGAAGGTCAGTGGAATGAAGATCGATGCCATGACCGTCAGCACCTTCATCACCTGATTCATTCGGTTGCTGACCATCGACAGGTGCAAGTCCATCAGCCCCCGGGCCAGATCGCGATAGCTCTCGAGAATGTCGAGAATCTGAATCGTGTGGTCGTAGCAGTCGCGCAAGAAAACCCTGGTCTCTTTTCGCACCAGCCCCGACTCCGAGCGTTCGAGGGAGTTGGCGACCTCTCGGTGCGGCCAGGCGGCCCGCCGCAGCAGGACGAGATCATGATTGATCTCGTGAATCCTCTTCAGCTCGTCTTGGCCTGATTCGTCCAGCAGAACACGCTGCAGCGACTCGATCCGTTCCCCATATTCCTCGAGAATCGGAAAGAACTGGTCAATCACCGCGTCGATCAGTGCATACGCCAGATAGTCGGATCCAGATTTTCGGATCTTCCCGGCTCCCGAGCGGAGCCGCGCCCGGATGGCTTCCCAGTCGTCGCCCGCCTCCTCCTGGATCGTCAGCACGAAACTCTTGCCGAGAAACAGGCTGACCTGCTCGGAATCGAGGCGTCCGCTCGAAAAATGAAGGTGCTTGAGAACGACGAACGTATTGGCTTCGTAGTCCTGGACCTTCGGGCGCTGCCCCGTGTGCAGAACGTCCTCGAGGGCCAGAGAATGGAGGCCCAGCCGCTCGCCTAGCCGCTCCAGCGTACCGATGTCGGCGAGACCAACCACGTCGATCCACGTCACGCCTGGTTGATCCACGTACGAGAGGGCCTCGGAGACGGCTTCGACAACTCGCTCTTCGAGAGTCTCCGCGGTGAAGTGAATGAGACTGATACGACCGTCCGGTGCGACGCCCTCATGCTTCGTCAGTCTGCCGGGTGAAGTCCCCGGCTGCGCGAACCTCTTGCCGAAAAGCCTCATCCCGTCAGTCCTCGGACGGCATGTCGGGGAGCCCGGCCACCAGGCTCCGGACACCCACCGATTCGACGAACTCTGAATCGAAATGAACATCGAGCTGTGGGAACGCAATCGTCACGCCCGCTTCTTTCAGTGCCCACCACACCGCTTCGTTGAGCTCGTTCCGGCGTTGCTGGGTGCTCCAGGGATCTTCCATCCACACCGACACTTCGAAATTCACCGACGAGTCGGCGAACTCCTTGAGCTGAACCCGCGGCCCGTACTCGCGCGACCTCCAGGGCAACGACTCGGCGACAGCTGTCAGCACGCTGCGAACCAGGGCAAGATCGGACGCATAGACGACGCCGACCTGCGTCCTCAGTCTGAACATCGAGTCCTTGAGCGTGTAGTTCTTGACGGTTGCCGAAACAAGCAAGGAGTTCGGGATGATGATGTCCTCTTCATCGAGCGTTCTCGCAGTCGTCGCCCGAATGCCCATGTCAAGCACCCGCACCATTCTGCCTTCGACCTCGAGAATGTCTCCCGGCTTGATCGCCCGTTCGAGAAGCAGGATGACGCCCGAGGCGAAGTTCTGGGAGATGTTCTGCATCGCGAACCCGATGGCGACTGCAAAGACGGCGCCGGCAGCGAATAGAGCCGTCAGATTGATCCCCAGGTTGTGAACCGCGATCCCGAGCCCGACGAGCAGCACCAGATAGCGGACCAACCGCGACGCCACCGCCGCCGTACCTTGGTCCTGCTGTCCTTTCGTCGAGAAAACGCGCGCCACCCATCGCTGCAGGACACTCGCGAGAGCGAAGGTCACTACGATGACGACCAGGAAGCTCACCAGAGTGGCCACAGTCACCGTCGTGCCGCTGATTTCGAACAGCGGCACGTCGAAAAGGCCGTGCTTCTCCCTGATCCTCTCGAATACGTTCTTCATGACTTGCCTCTCCCGTCGGAAGATCGCCCATTCTGCCTCAGATCACCCTCGCCTCACCGGCCGAGGAGACGATCTCCACGGGCAGCGGTCGAGTGGCACTCCCAGCGTAGAGCGTACGGTGGGGAAATGGAATCTCGATTTCGGCTTCATCCAGAGCTCTCTTGATGTCGAGCTGAATGGCGCTCTTGAGCTCCAGAAAATTCTCTCGCGAGACCCAGACGGAGAACTGGATGTTGAGCGCCGAGTCCCCGAAGCCCTGGAACAGAAACAGCGGCTTCGGTTCGTCGAGACACATCAGGTTCTCGTCCGCAACCTGACACAACACCTCGCGAACGCTATCGAGATCCTCCTTGTACGCCACTCCGATCTGGACGTCGATCCGCCGTATGGGGAACTTCGTCAGGGTTGCCACCTCGGTCTTGATGACCGTCTCGTTGGGTATGCGTACAAATCGATTGTCGAAGGTTCGCAGTTTGACCGACAACAAATCGATCCCCAGAACTTCGCCGGTGGTGGAGCCGATCTGAACGACGTCACCAATGGCAAAAGGCTGCTCCCCGATAAGGAACAGGCCGCTGATGAGATTCGAGGCCGATGTCTGCGAGGCGAACCCCAGGGCGACCGACAGGACGCCGGCTGCGCCCAGCAACACGCCGAGATTGAAGCCAAACTGATGCAGGCCGGCGACGAAGAACAGGGACAGCACTGAGTAGTAGGTGATGCGACGCATCAGCACGACACGCTGGCGATCGAGTCGGTTCTCCAGCAAACGCTGCAAACCGCGGCTAAGGAGACGGGCCACCAGCAAGCCGGCGAGGACGAGCAGCAGTGCCTTCGATACAACCACAATCTTGTCGAGACTGAAAAAGACAGTCAGAAAATCTCTCATCGGTCAGGTCTCCTAGAGTCGCAAGAGCGAACTGAAAGCGCGAAACAGGTGTCCCTTCTCGAAGGCCAGCCGAGGCTCGCTGAGCAAGGCCGCCTTCTTCGCCTCTTGGGGTGGGCCCGATCGAACGTCGAGCTCCGCCACATCGCCTACCTCGCTCCGCAACATTCGAACTTCCTCGGACCACAGTGCTTCGCCGGCGCCGAAGATCGACAGGTGGGGGACCGGGAGATTGAGACGCTCGACAAACAACGTATCCGGACCCTCGTTCTCGATGACGATAGGCGTCACGAATCTATAGGGTCGCATCGGCAGGTCCTCGAGGCGCGTGCGGGCATTCGTCTTCAGTGCGTAAGCCAGCTCGCCATCTCTGGTCGTCGACCCGAACCAGGTCTCCGAGAGCCTCTTGGCCGGCAGCTCTCGCAGATATGCGGGCTCGGGACCAACGGCAATCTCGACCCAGAGAGGAGAGCTCACGAGGATTCGCGTCTGATGCCCCGACGGTACTCTGAACGGCGTTCGGGGCCGCGCGACGACAGAGCGATCAGCGGTCACCGCTCTGAGTTTCACCGTACCCCCGGTCCTCTGGACGGCGAATCGCTCGCCCTGGACGCCAGCATCCGGAAAACTTTCGTTTCGCCGATACGTCCAGAGCTCCGGATCTTCGTCGTCGTTCCACGAGTACGCCATCTTCCACTCCGACGCCTCCCGCTCCATCCACAGACCGAGGGATCCAATCTCCCAATGACCTGAGTCGCCGATCTCGAGCTCGTATTCGCCCCACCACACGTTTCGTTTCATGCCGGCCATCATCTCACTACCGCAGACTCCGTCGCCACGCCGACGTTATGCACCACCGCCATACGTCGACACGCTTGGCGGTACCTTGCTCGTTGGCCGTGCACTCGGGTCGGGTCGGCTGCAGTTCCAATCCGCCTGCCACCACGAGCCGCACGACACCGTGCCGCCGGCGCCCGCCTGCTCCGTCTTCGTCTAAAGCTCCAACCCTTCCAGGTGATCGAGCAGCTGACGGGCGGTGCGAAACTTCTTCAGGATAAGCGTTCTCTTGAGGCCGCAGCAGATCTGCTTGATCGCCGGCGGCTGCCGAGCGTAGAACCGCTGGCCGCCCAATGAGTCATAAAAGACACGGACCATGTCGCAGATGTCGTCGTTGACCCTTCGACGATTGAACGGCCCGTGGTTGTACAGGTCGAGCAGCTTGAGATCGAAAGTCAAACCGAACCGCTCGACCATGATGTTATGACCGTGGAGATCCCCGTGGTACTCGCGCCCCCGATGCATCTTCTCGATACCCTCGGCCAAGGCATGCAGGAAATGAAGGGCCGCAAAGGGGTTGAGCCGACCCCCGGGCTGGCGGCGCAACAACTCGATGAGAGACTCGCCTCGGACGTACTCCGAAACCAGGAATGTGACTTGAACCCCTTCGACGTCCACGCTCTCGCGAGTGTGATAGCCGACGATGATGGGACAACTCGCCAGTTTGTGGAGTTTCCGCGCATAGCGACTGGCAGAGCGATCCCGGGCATTGCGTTGAGGGAAAAAGAACTTTCCCGCACGCTCAACTCTCGTGGATCGCTCCCGTAACAGATACGTTTCGCCCTCCCAGCCACTCCCGAGTCGACGAACGACCTCGTACTTGCCCGCCAGCCGTTGGCCGGGCGCGAAATCGAACGAGGAGATGTTCCGGGCGGGCAAGACGGCGATGACTCCAGCCGCAAATCGTAGTACCAAAGCGTCTCTGCAGCCAGCCCCACGCGCCGTCGCCTCGAATCTCGCGTCCGTCCCCGATCTGCGGCTGTTCGAACTAATAGTATTATAGTACTATGCCATTATACCCCTATGCGTGTATGATACTACCCATATACGGGTCGCTCCATACTTTCCGGACAGACCCCGACGACTCATGCCACACACAGATCACACAGATCACACTGACCCGCGATCCGAGGTCCACCGCGACGACTCGAAGGGGTCCCGTCGCGCGCCTAGGGACCAGGCAGTCAAGGATCGATCGGCAGTTTCGGAATCGGACGTCCGGCGCAAGAGTCAGGAGCTTGCGGTCGCGTGGCGACGAGGGCGCTCGGCGTATGTTCTCGACTCTTTGAAGAATGAACCGCCGCTTCGCGCGGCACTCATGGCGACCTTTATCTACGAGACCCTCTGCAAGTGGGACCCGTACGACTTCAAGTGGCCGAATCGCTTCCGCAGAGCCCTTCTGACCCGATCCAATGGCCAGATCACACGCGACGAACTGGAAGAGCTCGAGGTGGAGTACCGGCGACGATTTGGCGCCGGTCCACCGCCCGCGGTGGTCAAGGGTCGGCAACCGACCAATGCGAAGGAGTGGATGCGCGTCGCCGAGCTCCACGCAGAGCAAATCCGACGGGCCCTCGCGTCAGGGGAGCCGATCATCCGACATCGGTCCGAAGCACCGTCGATGTTCCTCAGGCCTCAGACGGTAAGGCAGGCGTAGCCCTGAGTACCTCTCCCCGACCATGTCGACGAGTCGCGTTCCGGTCGCGCTCGACCGATCCGATAAGAGTCATGATTCAGCGCTCCAGAGATCAACAATCGACAGCGAATGGCGGTTTGTACAGTGGCTGACGAACGAAGCACTCCGCCGCTTGAAACCCGCTCTCGAGCGGCCAGAAAGGACGGGCAAGGCGGCGGACACGCGGGGACTCGTGAGTCCCGGCGTGGACCGCGAGGTGGCCTCACAACCGTGACTCCCGGCGGCCTCAACCGCGTCAGCACGTACCTCCTACCGGAGGAGCGCGAAGCCGTTCGCCGCCGAGCCTTCGAACAGGACGACAGCATCAGCGAGGTGATTCGGGCGGCGATCCGAAGCTATCTGGACCTCCCGTGAGAGGGGCGTCGATCGCCATGGCACCACAGGCTGATGCAACCCGCGAGTCGACCCCGCCGTCATCGCGCCGGTGCCGCGCATCTCGCCCGGAATCTTCTCTGCGATGTGATTCGATAAAGTCTCGAGCGCTTGGCCGCACCTTTGCGGGCTCAGTGCGGACAGCGCACGCGCTTCGTCGGCAATGGAAAAATCCGTGATGAGGACTCGCATACTCATTCTGATCCCGACCCTGCTCTCATCCGCGATCATGCCGCTCCGGGCCCAGACTCTCGAGGACGCGCGGACGCTGCATCGCGAGGGAAACCTGCAAGCCGCGCTCGAAGCCTACGCGCGTATCGCCGCGGAGAGTCTCGCGACTGATCCGGTCGCCGCAGCCACAGCCCACAACAATGCCTGCGTCATCCTCAACGACTTCGCCGATTACGAGACCGCGCGCTCGGAATGCGAACACGCTCTTCACCTTCGGCGCCAACTCGGCGATGACCGCGGCCTTGGCCGCACGCTCAACAACCTGGCCATCGCTCAACAGAACCTCGGTGAGTACGCGGCTGCGCGAGCGCGTTTCGGCGAAGCACTGGCGATCAACTCCCAACGCGGCGACGTGCGAGCGCAGGTTCTGAATCTCTCGAATCTCGGCACACTGGCGATCCTCACCGGTAGCTACGGCAAGGCCCTGGAGTTCCACGAGCTGGCGATCGGACTGGCAACCGGGCATGCCGAGGAGCCGTGGGCCGAGGAACAGCTCTGGATCGCGGC
>JAOTUP010000098.1 GCA_029863825.1 Acidobacteriota bacterium
AACCGAGCAGGCAGCATACGGGTCGGCGCCGGCTGGGTAGAATCTCTTTGTGGCGAACGAGTCTGACGAGGCGCGGATCCTCGTCCTGGGTATTGAAACGTCGTGCGACGACACGGCGTGTGCGGTCGTTGACGGATCGGGTGTCGTGGTGACCTCGGTGGTCTCGAGCCAATTAGAGGCCCATCGCGACTTCGGCGGGGTTGTGCCCGAGATCGCCTCGCGC
Source organism: Acidobacteriota bacterium (assembly GCA_029863825.1). Taxonomy (GTDB): domain Bacteria; phylum Acidobacteriota; class Thermoanaerobaculia; order Multivoradales; family JAHEKO01; genus JAOTUP01. The sequence goes on from JAOTUP010000098.1 coordinate 224, forward strand.
GAGCATCTGGCCAACTGGCCGACAGTGAGCCGGGAGACGCTCGAGCGCGCCGGGATCGGCTGGCAGGACGTCGACGTCGTCGCGGCGACTCGCGGCCCGGGGCTGATCGGGGCTCTCCTTGTCGGGATGTCGCTCGCCAAGGCCATCGCGTACGGCCTAGGTAAGCCGTTCCTGGGGATCCACCACCTCGAGGGTCACCTCTATTCAGCTTTTCTGAAGGCGCCGGGCGAGCCGGCCGAGGCGGTCCCCGAGAGCTTTGTCGGACTCGTCGTCTCCGGCGGGCACACGGCGCTTTACGGCGTGGCCGATGGAGCGGTCGAGACCATTGCCGAGACCCGGGACGACGCCATGGGCGAGGTCTTCGACAAGGTCGGCAAGCGCTTGGGGCTGGTCTACCCGCAGGGCCCGCTGGTCGATGAGCTGGCGGAGGACGGCATTCCGGGTGGCCGTGCCTTGACCGTCGCGCGCTGTCGCGACGGGAGCCTCGACTTCTCCTATTCCGGACTCAAGACGCAGGTGCTGCTGGCGATCGAAGCGCTGGAGAAGGACGGCGTTGAGACCGAGCTCGGAACCGCCGCGGAACCGCCGGCTGAAGTGCTTGGATTGCTGTCTGATTTTCGCGCCGCCGCGGTGGCGCAACTGCTTGACCGCCTGACCCGCCTCCACCGCAGCCGGCCGTTCAGCGTTCTGGCCGTCTCGGGCGGCGTGGCGGCCAATCGCCTCCTGCGTCACGAAGCCGCTGCCTGGGCGCAGGAGAGGGAAATCGATCTGCGGCTCGTGCCGCTGATCTATGCCGGCGACAATGCGGCGATGATCGCCCATGCGGCACTCATTCGACATCGTCGAGGCGAGAGCGACAATCCACTCGCTGTCGAGGCGGCCAGCCGAATTCCGATATAAAGCGAAGCTCGAGCCAATGGATCTGTGTCGAGTGGGCGCTCCGGGAGATTCTCCTTTGTCGCAAGAAGAGCAGATCGCGAATCCGGGCTAGGATGGAACGGATATGACTTTGCGCGCGGAAAAAGTTGCCGAGATTCTGGTGCGGCGGGGCGTTCTCACCCGCGATCAAGGTCTGCAGGTTATCGAGGAGGCTGCTCTCGAGCCGGCGCGTCCGAGGAATGTGCGCGCCTACGAGCAACGAGCACAGGCTTACGATGTCGTCGAGCGCCTCAACTTTCCGCATCCGAGCCGCGAGGGTCGAACCGTCGGCGAGTTCGAGATTGCTCGCGCGGTGGCCGAGGAGACCGGGCTCGATTTCGTGCGCATCGACCCGCTGAAGCTCAACGCCGACTTCATCGAGGGCCGCATGTCTCGGCCTTTCGCCAAACGGCACCGCATGCTGCCACTGGGCATCGCCGACGGGAAGCTCCAGGTGGCGTGCGCCGACCCCTACGATCTGGAAGCGATCGATTCATATCGGCGCATTGCCGGCCGCGAGATCGAGCTCAAGGTCGCCTCCGAGCGAGAGATCTTGCGCGCCATCAATGAGTTCTACGGACTCAGACACTCGGTCAAGCGGGCCGAGCAAGAGCTCGAGAGCGGTCTCGATCTGGGAAATCTCGAACAGCTGGTGAAGCTGCGCTCGGCCACCGAGATCGAGTCGAGCGATCAGCACATCGTCAATGCGGTCGAGTTCATGCTGCAGCACGCATACGATACGCGTGCCAGCGACATCCATATCGAGCCGAAGCGCGACCTGAGCCTCATTCGGTTCCGCATCGACGGTGTCCTGCACGACATCCAGACCATTCCCAAAGTCGTCCACAAGGCCGTCGTCAATCGTCTGAAGACCATGTCGCGGCTGGATATTGCGGAGAAGAGACGGCCGCAGGACGGTCGCGTCAAGACGCGGCGAACCGGTTTCGAAGTGGAGCTGCGTGTATCGACGCTGCCTGTTGCCTTCGGCGAGAAAGTGGTGCTGCGGATATTCGATCCGGATGTTTTGAGCCAGGACCTGGAAAACCTCGGTCTCTTCAGCGACGACCTCGACACGTTCTCCGACTTCATCAGCCGCCCGCACGGCATCATTCTCGTCACCGGTCCCACCGGCTCGGGAAAGACGACGACGCTCTACTCGGCGCTCAAGACGCTGGCGAGCCGCGAGATCAACGTCACCACGATCGAGGATCCGATCGAAATGGTCGACGAGGAGCTCAATCAAACGGCCGTGCAAACCAAAGCCGACGTGACGTTCGCCTCGGCGCTGCGCCATATCCTGAGGCAGGATCCCGACGTCATCATGGTGGGTGAGATCCGCGACCCGGAGACGGCGCAGTACGCGGTGCAGGCAGCGCTGACGGGTCATCTCGTGTTTTCGACTCTTCACACTAATGACGCTGCGGCCACGATCACGCGGCTACAGGATCTCGAGGTCGAGCCCTATCTGATCGGCTCGACACTCATCGGCGCCGTGGCGCAGCGCCTGGTGCGCAAAATCTGTCCGCACTGCGCGTCCGACCATGTCCTGGAATACGTGCAGGCCGAAACTCTCGGTATCTCGGTGCCCGATGGCAAGCAAGTAGTGGTGAGGGTCGGAGACGGGTGTGTCGAGTGTCGCGGAACCGGCCATCTCGGGAGAACGGCCGTTTTCGAAGTGCTGGCGATCGATGATGCGATCAAGGACCTGATCATCGCCGCAGCCGGCGCCGAAGAGATCAAGCGCGAGGCGGTCAGGCGGGGTATGCGGACGCTGCGCGAAGCGGCGCTGCGGAAACTCGCGGAGGGCATCACGTCTTATCAGGAGGTGGTGCGAGTGACGGCGGTCTAGGAGGTTTAGGAGGTTTAGGACTCTCCGCACGTGGCCGTACGCCGCTGACCCATGACGTCATCCGGTCCGGCGTCGAGATCAGCCGGATGAGGCGCAGGGTCACTTGGGGCTCTGAAGACCTCCACGTGCGACGCGGGTCAGCGCGCGGCGAGCGAGGCGGGGCCGCGAATGATCTCCTCGAGAGCACGGACATGGTCGAGGAAGGCTCGACTGCCGAGCGGGGACGCCCGGATGCCGGTACGTGGCTTCCCGTCGACGAACCGCTTGGTGATCTCGATGTAGCGAGCCCTCGAGAGCTTTCGCAGGTGGGCGCCGAGGTTGCCGTCCGTCACGCCCAGGTGTTTCCGCAGCGTCGAGAAGTCGACCTGCTCGCTCTCCGGCAGGGTGGCCAGCGCCGACATGATCTTGAAGCGAATGGGCTGATGAATGACCTGATCGAGTTCCACGATGACCTCTTGGCAAGCGGCACGTTGACCATATCAGGTGAAGAGTACTCTGGTGCGCAGAGTACTGTGCGTCGGTGACACCGGCGACTCTCCCGCTTGCGGTGACGACTTCATTCGTGCCGTCGCTGAAGAGACGTAAAGATCGTGTCGTGGGCCCGGGTGCGGGAGCGGAGAGAGCGTCCACCGTTCCACCTGCGCGCGGCGCGCATTTTTTGGCCGCCGAGGCTGTCGCGGACACCGAATCCCTCGGACCACCGTGGCGAAAGATGCAGAGGTGTTGAAATCGCCGAGAACGGTCGTCAGGTGACGCCAGATCGGCTACTATCCGCCTCATGCGAAAGACAGCTCCACTCACCACCTTCGCAGTCCTGGCGTTGACCGGCCTGCTCTCGACCACTTCCGATTCGATCGCCATCGCGAGCGAGGCGGCGCCGCAGGAAAGCGACTTTCTGACCCGCGTACAGCGCCTGACCTTTGACGGGCGGCGCGCCGGAGAAGGGTACTTCTCGCCCGACGGCACGAAGCTCGTGTTTCAAAGCGAGCGCGACGAGACAAACCCCTTCTACCAGATCTACTTGATGGACCTGATGACGGGAGAGACGAAGCGGATCTCGCCGGGAACGGGAAAAACGACCTGTGCCTTCATTCGCCCCGGTTCCGGAGATATTCTCTTCGGGTCGACGCATCTCGATCCTCAATCCGAAAAGTACCAGCGAGAGGAGCTCGAGTTTCGAGCCTCCGGCAAGGAGCGTCGATACAGCTGGGACTACGATCCGGCGATGGACATCTGGGTAGCGGACGGGGAGACGGGTGCGCTCACGAGGGTGACAGAAGCGACCGGCTACGACGCCGAGGCGAGCTACTCACCCGATGGCGAGTGGATCGTCTTCTCCTCGATGCGAGACGCCTACGAGCGCGAACTGACGGATGAGGAGACGAAGATCCTCGACGTGAACACCTCCTATTTCGGCGAGCTCTACATCATGCGGGCCGACGGCTCCGCGAAGCGGCGGTTGACGAACGTCCCCGGCTACGATGGCGGTCCGTTCTTCTCCACCGATGGTCAGCGTATCGTCTGGCGACGTTTCGACACCGATGGCTTGACCGCCGACGTCTACACCATGAAGACGGACGGGACTGATGAGAAGCGGATCACCGATTTCGGCTCTTTGAGCTGGGCGCCGTACGAGCATCCCTCCGGTGACTACATCTTCTTCGCCTCGAACAAGCTCGGATTCTCGAACTTCGAGATCTTCATCGTCGATACCGAGGGGACGAAAGAGCCCGTACGGGTGACGTTTACCGACAAGTTCGACGGCCTGCCGGTGCCGTCCCCGGACGGCAAGACACTGATGTGGACGTCGAGCCGGCATGGAGAAGGGGGACAGCTCTACCGCGGCGTCTGGAACCATGAGGCCGCCCTCGCGGCGCTGGCGGCGAGCCCCGTGCGTGGCGCGGAGGAGGCAGCACAATGAACCGTCGACTGCCCGCACTCGTCATCGCCACTCTCCTCGTCTCCATGCCGTGCGGACCGGTCCTCGAGGCGGCGGTAGATCTCTCGGATCTGGCGCGGCAGTTCGAGACCTCCGGGCTCGAGCCGGTACCCGGTCAGCGGGACATGCTCGTCGAGGGCGGAGTTATCGGCGTCTTTCGTGGCGCGCCGGGAAAAGACGACGCGAAGCCATATGTGCTGGTGATGGCTGGGGCGACGGCCGCCGAGTCGCTGAGTCGACTCGTGGACGTAGGGACGCAGGGGGCAATGATCGACGGGCGCCAGTTTCCGCCCAGCTTCGCTCGGCTCGGGCGACACGTGATCGTTGCCTACTGGACGAGCGCGGACGCAGTGGGCGAAGGTGTCGTGGATCTCGATCAGGTCGCTGCTCACATCGATATGTCGGGTCTCGGTTCAGCACCAGGAGATCGCGTGGTGATTCGAGCCGCTGGCTCGAGCCCGGACTGGCCGCGGCTCATCGAGCAGACGAACATTCCCGTCGGTCTCGACCTCGAGCTCGACGACGCACCGGACCTCGGCTCGCTGCGGGCCGCGGCCTTGTTCAGTCGAAACATCGCTGGTGTGCAGCTCACGGCGTCGGCCTCGGCATCTGATTCGACGGCGGGAACGAGCGGTTCCGACAACGTCTCGGCCTTTGCGGCGCTGCTGGCGGCCAGCCTGAGCCGCCTCGACGAGGCGCCGGCCTTTCGCCGAGTCGAGGCGGAGGGAGAAAGGGACTCGCGGCCGACTACCGCGCGGCCCTACACCGGGACGATCCCCGACTACGCCGGAGACGTCGAGGGCCTTCGTCTCGCCGGCGTGCTCGAGGGCGGCCCGGCCGAGGCTGCAGGGCTGGCGGAAGGCGACATCATCATCGCGCTAGGGGAAACAGCAATCGAAGATGTCTACGGGTACGCCGAGGCGCTCGACACGCTGATCGTCGGTAAACCGGTTGCGGTCGTATTCATCCGCGACGGTGAGCGTCTGGAGACGACGATCACGCCGCTGGCGCGAGACTAGCGCGGCACGACGTCAGATGATCTCTCAGGTCGTCTCCAAAGTGGGAACGATCTGGAGCATGACGCCGTCCTCTCGTGGCGGGCTCACGCGGCCGATGATCGTCGCCGCATGGTCACCGTTCTCGCGCAGCCGGCCGCACACGCCGTCGGCCGCCGCTGCCGCGACGCCGAAGAGCAGCCCGCCCGAGGTCTGGGGGTCGAAGAGGAGCGACAATCGGGGGTCATTGACACTCGCGTCGTCGATGCGGAGACCGTGTCGAAGCCGCTCGTTTTCCTGATGAAACGTACTGCGAAGCCCTTGCGCCAGGAGCTCGAGCGACCCGGGCAGAGCAGCCACCTCGTCCAGCGCAACATCGGCGGTGACCCCGCTTGCGGCAAGCATCTCCCAGAGGTGTCCGGCGAGACCGAAGCCGGTGACATCGGTCATTGCCGAGGGACGAATCTCGGCCGCGATTGCGGCGGCGGTCCGGTTGGGGCGCAGCATGCTGGCGACCGCCGCTTGCACCCACGCCCCGCGGGCACGCCCCTGCATGTTGGCCTGGAGAACGACTCCGGTGCCGAGTGGCTTGGTCAGGATGAGAGCATCGCCCGGCTTGAGACCGCCTTTGCGAAACAGCTCGGCGCCGGTGAGCTCGCCCTCGATGCTGAAGCCGACAAGGAGCTTCTCGGGTGCCGTCGTGGTGTGCCCGCCGACAAGCGCCACGCCAAGGTGATCGAGCTCGTGCCGGGCTCCCGCCAGCACTTCAAAGAGGGTCTGCCCGGCGCGGTCTCGATGCAGCTTCTCGGGAAGCGCGACAATGGCGTGTGCCACCCGCGGCTCGGCGCCCATGGCCCACACGTCCGATACGGCATTGATCGCCGCGACTCTGCCGACGAGATAAGCATCGTCGGCAAACGCCGAGAAGAGGTCGACACTGGAGACGACCTTGGCGCCGTTTTCGGTGTGCCAGATAGCGGCGTCATCGGGCGCGCTCAGCCCGAGGTCGACGACGTCGTCGCCGGTCGCCTCGGACGGCGGCGCCGGGAGTCGTGCGAGAACCTTGGACAATGGCTCTCGACCCAGCTTGGCGGCGCATCCGCCGCACTGCATCGCGTCATCGTCACTCATGCGCGGCTGGTCGGCGAACGCTCCTGACAGTCGGCCGTCGGATTCGAGCACCTGAAACCGGCGCATGAACGTGCGGTCGATCGAGTCCTTGAGTCG